>NZ_JAFEVQ010000005.1:0-144849 GCF_020882855.1 Curtobacterium sp. GD1
CTGGGGGACGTGGCCGGCTAGGCCGCGGGGCGGCGCGCGCCCGGCGCCCCGCCCCGCGGCCTAGCCGGCCACGTCCCCCAGCCGCTCGCACAGGATCGCGGTGTGTCGTCCCTCCAGGCGGGTGAGCACGAGCGTGACGCGCCCCCGTCCGCGCAACCGCAACCGCTTCCGGAACTGCGCCGGGTCCACGTCGACCCCGCGCTTCTTGATCTCGACGGTCCCGATGTCGTCCGCTGCGAGCCGCGCGGCGAGCTGCTTCACGTCGAGCGGCATCGTGTCGAGCACCCGGAAGCCCTGCGCGAACGGTGTCGTGACGGCCCGGTCCGAGGTGATGTACGCGATGCCGTCGGAGAGCATCCGTCCGTCGAGCGACCGGGCGAGGTCGCCGATGAGCCGCGCACGGATGACCGCCCCGTCCGGCTCGTACAGGTACGCGCCGAGCGCGCCGACCTCGACGTCCGCGGCGTCGGCGTCGCCCGTGAGCTCGGCGATCCCGTGCGCCCCGATGACGGTAGCGGCACGGCGGACACCGGGACGGGCGAGGGGGCCGAACCAGAGGGCGAGCTCGACGACCTCGCGGTCCACGGAGGTCCACTGCGCCTCGGCCGTGTCGGGGATGAGGTCGCGGTCGACGCCCGGCCCGAGCTTCACGCCCGTCGGGGTGGTCGTGGCGGCAGCGAACACGGTGTCGAGCGACGGGGACCAGTCGTCCGGGTCGGCGAGGCGCTTCGTGTTCGCGTGGCCGGAGGTCCGGCGCGCCGGGTCCATCCAGACCCCGTCGACGCGGGACAGGTCGAACGAAGCGGCGTCGCCGAGCTCCACCCGGGCGGAGTCCCAGAGCGAGAGGTTGTGTGTCGCGACGGCCGCGGTGACCTCGTCACGGTCGACCGCGGTGACCTCGAGGTCGAGCGCCGCCATCGCCATCGCGTCCCCGCCGATGCCGCACCCGAGGTCGGCGACCCGGAGGAGCCCAGCGGCGGCGAAGCGTCCGGCGTGCTGGGCGGCGACCTGCAGCCGGGTCGCCTGCTCGAGGCCGGCCTCGGTGAAGAGCATGCGGGAGGCGAAGTCCCCGAACTTCCCACGGGCCTTCTGCCGGAGCCTCGCCTGCGTCAGGACCGCCGCGACGAGGCCCGGATCGTGTCCTTCGGAGCGCAGTCGTGAGACGACCCGGACGATCTCACCACCGTCGGACACGGCCGGGGTACGGTCGAGCAGGGCCATCCCCTCGGGGGTCAGCAACTGGGCGAGATCGGCGGCTTCCACCCGACGATCCTCCCAGGTCGCCGAGAGCCCGGTCGGACGTTGGCACTCGGATTGACCGAGTGCCAACGACGCCCTAGAGTTGGGGCGGTTGGCACTCTCCTGTGCGTAGTGCCAACACGGTTTTCATCTGTACCGAGTCAGTACCGAGAAAGAAGAGGTCACCGTGGCCGTCAGCATCAAGCCGCTCGAGGATCGCATCGTCATCCGCCAGGTCGAGGCGGAGCAGACCACCGCTTCCGGTCTGGTCATCCCGGACACCGCGAAGGAGAAGCCCCAGGAGGGCGAGGTCGTCGCCGTGGGCCCGGGTCGTATCGACGACAACGGCAACCGCGTCCCGCTGGACGTCGCCGTGGGTGACAAGGTCATCTACTCGAAGTACGGCGGCACCGAGGTCAAGTACTCGGGCGAGGACCTCCTCGTCCTCTCGGCGCGCGATGTCCTCGCGGTCATCGTGCACTGAGTCCAGTACACATCGGGAACGCCCCGTTCGGCTCCGGCCGGGCGGGGCGTTCTCGCGTTCCGCGCCGGGTCGGCGGGTCCAGGAGGCGCGGCTCGACCCCGCACCGTCGGTGCCCGTTCCTAGGATGGTTCCGTGAGTGAACCGTCCCCGGCGCGCCCGGCCCGCAGCGAGGCATCCGTCGGCGTCGTGCAGGCGATCATCGCGTACGGGCTGTGGGGACTCATGCCGCTGCTCTTCGCGGCGATGGCCCCCGCCGGCGCGTTCGAGATCGTCGCCTGGCGGATCGTCTTCGGGCTGGTGTTCTGCGCGATCGCGATCGCCGTCACCCGCTCCTGGCTCCGGACCCGCACCCTGATGGCCCAGCGTCGGGTGATGCTCGTGATGGGCCTCGCGGCCGTGCTCATCCTGGTGAACTGGACCGTGTACGTCGCGGCGACGACCACGGGCCACACGGTCGAGGCGGCGCTCGGGTACTTCATCAACCCGCTCGTGACGATCGCGCTCGGTGTCGTGGTGCTCCGCGAACGCCTGCGTCCGCTGCAGTGGACCGCCGTCGGCATCAGCATCGTGGCCGTCGTCGTGATCGCGGTGGGCTACGGACAGATGCCGTGGATCTCCCTCGTGCTGGCGTTCTCGTTCGGCCTGTACGGGCTCGTGAAGAAGCGGGTCGGTGGCACGGTGGACGCCCTGAGCGGCCTGACGATCGAGACCGTGTGGCTGCTGCCGATCGCCGCGGTCGCCCTCGTGGTGCTCGGCGCGACCGGCCTCGGCGGCGGGGTGACGTTCACGAGCGAGGGCTGGGTGCACGTCCTCGTGACGGTGCTGACCGGGCCCGCGACGGCCGTGCCGCTGCTGCTGTTCGCGTCGTCCGCCCGTCGGGTGAGCCTGTCGACGCTCGGGCTGACGCAGTACCTCGCGCCGGTGATGCAGCTGCTCGTCGGGGTCGTCGTGCAGCACGAGCCGATGTCGGGTGCCCGGTGGTTCGGCTTCGGGATCGTCTGGCTCGCCCTGGTCATCCTGACGGCCGACTCGTTCCTGGCCGCTCGGGCATCGCGGCGCCGGGCGGTGGCGCCCACCGCGGCCGAGCCGGTCTGACGGGGCCGAGCCGCGCCTCCAGGGCCCGCGTCCTGTCCGCCTGCCGACCTGCCTGCCGGCCCGCCCGTCGGGCCCCGAGTCTCGGCCCGGCGGACAGTTTCGCGCCGTGTCCGCCACGGAACTGTCCGCGCAGCCGAGTCTCGGCCCGCCGCCGGCGGCCCGCCGCACGCGACAGCGCCCCGCGGCCGGGCCGCGAGGCGCTGTCGATCCGGTGCTGCCGACTACTTCTTGACCGAGCCCTGGATCGCGCTCTGGTAGACGGGCTTGTTGTCGCCGTCGAACTTGTAGATGCCGATGTAGGCGCTCGACGGGTCGTTGTTGTCGTCGAACGGACCGATGCCCGACGGACCCGTGTAGTGGATGTCCTCACCCTTGTCGAGCAGGGCGACGCAGTCCTTGAACGTCGAGCACTCCGTGCCGCCGTCGGCACCGGACACTGCGGCCATGTTGGCCTGGATGGTGCCGGAGTCCGTGCCCTTGCCCTTCACCGCGGCCAGGGCGGCGAGGACGGTGGCGTCGTACGACTCGGCCGCGTACGAGTAGTCGGCGAGGTCCTTGCCCGACGACTTCTTGTAGTAGGCGGAGAGCTGGGCCTTGAACTCGTCCTTCGGCGAGGCACCGGGGATGGTGCCCTGCGCGCCGGTGAGCGTGCCCTTGTCGAAGTCCTTCGAGTAGTCCGCGGTGTTGCCGTCGGACATGTAGATGCTCGACATCTTCGCGTCCTGCGACTTCAGCTCCGGGATGATCGACTTCGTCTCGTCGAAGGCCAGGACGACGATGGCGTCCGGCTTCGTGGCGAGCGCCGCGGTCACCTCGGAGGAGAAGGTCGTCTGGCCGGGCGGGAACTCCTGGCCCTTGCCCTTGCCGCCGTAGACGACGGATCCGCCCGAGTCCTCGATCGCCTTCTGCACGGTGTTGCGGAGGCCGGTGCCGTAGGTGTCGTTGAAGACGAGGAACGCGACCTTGGCGTTGCCGTCACCCGTGACGAGCTGGCCGAGCGCCGAACCCTGCACCGAGTCCGGCGGAGCGGTCCGGTAGTAGTACGACGAGTAGCCGGACAGGTCCGACGCGGTGTTCGCGGGGGAGATCTCCACGATGCAGTTGCTCGTGAGCTGGTCGATGACGTTGAGCGTGACGCTGGAGGACTCGGCGCCGATCGCGACCGGGACCTTCGCGTTCACGAGCTTCGTCGCCGCGGAGCTCGACACCGTCATGTCGTTGCTGTCACCGGAGTCGGTGGCGGGGTCGATGGTGACGTCCTTGTCGAGCACACCGCCGGCGGCGTTGATGTCCTGCACCGCGAGTCCCACACCGGACTCCGCGGGCGGGTTCAGGTAGGCGAGCGAACCGGTGAGCGGGAGGATCGTGCCGATCTTCAGCGCGTCGGTGCCCGGGGTGTCGGGGGCCTTGCAGCTCGCGGCGGGGTCCTTCTTCGCGCCGCCCGACGCGGAGGAGGACGGTGAGGTGCCGCCGCTGGTGGTGGAACAGGCGGCGAGGAGGAGCGCCGCCGCTCCTGCCACTGCCAGTGCCGTGGTGGCACGGGTGGTTCTGATCATCCGTGGAGCCCTTTCTCTGCGCGGAACCTCAGGTCCCGCTGGGGATGTGAGAGAACGTAGGGTCACGGTGTTTCAGCCGCGTGACGGGGCGGTACGCAAAGTGTTTCGTTACCCAGCCGTGACGCGAGGTCTGCGGAAACCCGCGGGTCTCGAGCCGAGTGCCCGGGCGCGGTCGACCGGACCCGCGCAGTCCGGACAGGGACGCCGGCGGCCCGGGTGGGGGCTGGCCGGGGTCAGGCGTCGAGCTCGGCCTGGGACCGGAGGACGCAGAACTCGTTCCCCTCGGGATCGGCGAACACCACCCAGCCGCCGCTCTCCGTGCGTCGGTCGGCCAGTTCGAGCGCGCCGATGCCCCGCAGCCGCACGACCTCTTCGTCGCGGGTCCGGTCGGTCGGCCGCAGGTCGAAGTGGATGCGGTTCTTCACGGCCTTCGCTTCCGGCACCTCGATGAAGAGCACGTGGTGCGACCCGTCGGGAGCGACGATCATGCACTCCTCGTGCCCGGGCGCGTTCGGGTCGTCGGCGACGTCGACGTAGCCGAGGACCTGCTTCCACCACTCTGCGAGCGTGTAGGCGTCACGGCAGTCGATCGAGGTGTGGGACACGGCGCTGACCATGCCGCGACCCTACTGCCGACCGACGACGAACGCCCCCGCTCCGTCCGGGAGCAGGGGCGTTCGAGGATGCTGGTCGGTTCAGCGGCTGTAGTTCGGCGCCTCGACGACCATCTGCACGTCGTGCGGGTGCGACTCCTTGAGCCCGGCCGGGGTGATCCGGACGAACTTGCCGCGGGCCTTGAGCTCCGGGACGGTCCGGCCGCCGACGTAGAACATCGACTGCCGCAGGCCGCCGACGAGCTGGTAGACGACGTTCGCCACCGAGCCGCGGTACGGGACCTGGCCCTCGATGCCCTCGGGCACGAGCTTGTCGTCCGAGGGGACGTCGGCCTGGAAGTAGCGGTCCTTCGAGTACGAGGTCTTCTTGCCACGGGTCTGCAGGGCGCCGAGGGAGCCCATCCCGCGGTAGGCCTTGAACTGCTTGCCGTTGACGAACACCAGGTCACCGGGCGACTCGTCGGTGCCGGCGAGGAGCGAGCCGAGCATCACGGTGTCGGCACCGGCCACGAGGGCCTTCGCGATGTCGCCCGAGTACTGCAGCCCGCCGTCGGCGATGACCGGCACGCCGGCCTCACGCGCGGCGAGGGAGGCCTCGTACACGGCGGTGACCTGCGGGACGCCGACACCCGCGACGACGCGCGTGGTGCAGATCGATCCCGGGCCGACGCCGACCTTGACGGCGTCGACACCCGCGTCGATGAGCGCCTGGGCGCCCTCGCGCGTGGCTGCCTGCCCGCCGATGACGTCCACCGCGGCGAACGCCGGGTCGGCCTTCAGGCGGCGGACCATGTCGAGCACGCCGGCGCTGTGGCCGTTGGCGGTGTCGACGACGAGGACGTCCACGCCGGCCTCGCGCAGCGCGGTCGCGCGCTCCCAGGCGTCGCCGAAGAAGCCGATCGCGGCACCGACGCGCAGGCGTCCGGCGTCGTCCTTCGTGGCGTCCGGGTACTTCTCGCTCTTGTCGAAGTCCTTGACGGTGATGAGACCGCGGAGCTTGCCGTCCTCGTCGACGAGGGGGAGCTTCTCGATCTTGTGCTCGGCGAAGATCGCGACGGCGTCGTCCGGGTCGATGCCGACCGGGGCCGTGATGAGCGGGGCCTTCGTCATGACGTCGCGCACGAGCGTGGTCTGCTGCTCGAACGGCGCCACGAACCGCATGTCGCGGTTGGTGATGATGCCGACGAGGGTGCCGTCACCCTCGACCACCGGCAGGCCGGAGACGCGGAACTGTCCGCAGAGCGCGTCGACCTCGGCCACGGTGGCGTCCGGGCTGGTGGTCACCGGGTTGGTGATCATGCCCGACTCGCTGCGCTTGACCTTGTCGACCGCGGCCGCCTGGTCGGCGATCGACATGTTGCGGTGCAGGATCCCGATGCCGCCCTGTCGGGCCATGGCGATCGCCATGCGGGCCTCGGTCACGGTGTCCATCGCCGCGGAGAGCAGCGGGACGTTGACCGTGATGCGCTTGGTGAGCCGGGACGCGGTCGACGCCTCGCTCGGGATGACGTCGGTGTACCCCGGCAGGAGCATGACGTCGTCGTACGTGAGTCCGATGAATCCGAACGGATCCGGCTGGTCCATGGGTCCCCTTCGTGGGCGAGGTGAAGTGGTCGAGACACCGGGAACGCTGCGGCGGGTTCCGGATAGACCATGGTAACGCGCAGGCGCGCTTCCACATTCCGCCCCGTGGACACCCGTGGGCGGCCAGGAGGCGCGGTGCGGCCCCGTCCCGGGCCCTCCGTCCGGCCTTCCTCCACAACGTCACAGTTGCGGCACGAATCACACAGGGAACGTGATGGAAACACGGGTGTCACACAATCCCCCTAGCGTCCTCGTCATCCGAACGAGAGGCTCTTCCGTGGGATCCATCACTCCGCCGGGACCTGCACTGCTGCGCAGGTTCCGCCTCCGCCCTGGACGAAAGCGACCGGTCATCATGGCCGTCCTCGTGCTCGCGTTCCTGGCGACCTTCCTGATCGACTGGGCGGTGACGCTGCCGGCGATCGGCGCCACCTCGGCCCCGACCGCGAGCGCATCGGCGTCCGCGAGCACCGCACCCGCCAGCACCCAGCCGTGCACGGTCAGCCCGACGAACGGTTGCATCCAGGGCACGATCACCGACTCGGACCGCGAACCGGTCCCGGGCGTCGACGTCGACGTCGCCGGGCCGGGTGGCTTCGCGCAGACCGCGACGACGTCCGACGCCGGGCGCTGGTCGGTGAGCGTGACCGAGGCGGGCAGCTACACCGTGAGCGTCGACCAGGACACGCTGCCCAAGGGCCAGTACCTGACGAACGCGGCGGACGCGAAGCGCACCGTGTCGGCGAGCCTCAACGCGAACGTCGGGCAGATCTTCCAGCTGTCCGACCAGCAGGGCGTCGTCACGAACGACGACGCGACGAGCGTCACGCCCCAGCGCGCCTGGCAGCAGTTCGCGTCCGGCATCCGGCTCGGGCTCCTCATCGCGCTGGCGTCGGTGGGCCTCTCGCTCATCTACGGCACGACCGGCCTGTCGAGCTTCTCGCACGGTGAGCAGGTCACCCTCGGCGGGTTGCTCGCCTACCTCTTCGCGAACCAGCTCGGGTGGAACATCTGGCTGACGGGGGTGGTGGTCACGCTGCTGTGCGCGGCGACCGGATACCTGCAGGACGCCGGCATCTGGCGGCCGTTGCGGCGCAAGCGCATCAGCCTGACGCAGCTCATGATCGTGACGATCGGGTTGTCGATCGCCGCGCAGTACGCGTTCCAGTACTTCTTCGGCGCCTCGACCGTCCGCATCCAGCAGGGCAACCCCGAGACGGTCCGGTTCGCCGGGGTCACGCTCACGGTGCAGTCGTACGTGGCGATGGGCATCGCGCTCGTCGTCCTCGTCGCGACCGGTCTGTTCCTCGCGAAGACGCGCTTCGGCCGCGCGACCCGTGCGGTGTCGGACAACCCGGCACTGGCCAGCGCGTCCGGCATCGACGTCGACCGGGTCATCCGGTTCGTGTGGACGCTCGCCGCCGGCCTCGCGGGGCTCTCCGGCGTGATGCTCGGCCTCGTGCTCAACGGCGTGAACTGGCAGACCGGCCTGCAGCTGCTGCTGCTCATGTTCGCCTCGGTCACGCTCGGTGGCCTCGGGACCGCCTACGGCGCACTCGTCGGCTCGATGATCATCGGCGTCGTCGTGGAGCTCACGAACCTCGTGCTGCCCGGTGACTTCAAGTACGCCACCGCCCTCGTGATCCTCATCCTCATCCTGCTGTTCCGGCCGCAGGGCATCTTCGGCCGCGCCGAGCGGATCGGCTAAGGAGCGCCGCCATGGACTACATCCTCAACCTGCTGTCCTCCCTCACCCAGGAAGCACTCGCCCCGACCACGGCGGCGTTCGCGCTCGCCGCGATCGGCCTCAACGTCCACTTCGGACTCACCGGCCTGGTCAACATGGGCCAGGCGGCGTTCCTGCTGCTCGGCGCCTACGGCTTCGCGATCTCGATCACCAACGGGTTGCCGTTCGTGATGGCCGTCCTGGTCGCGTTGCTCGTGTCGATCGTGTTCGCGATCATCCTCGGCATCCCGACCCTGCGGCTGCGCGGCGACTACCTGGCGATCGTGACGATCTCCGGCGCCGAGATCATCCGCATGGTGGGACGGTCGAGCCTGCTCACCACGACGACCGGCGGCTCGAACGGCATCACCGGGTCGAGCTACCGCGACCCGTTCAACGCCCTCAGCCCGCTCCCCGACGGCACCACCACGATCCTGTGGTTCACGTACTCGAACAACGGCGTCAACGGCTGGTGGATCCGGATCGCGGCGTGGGGGCTCGTCGCCCTGTTCACGCTCGTGCTGTTCCTGCTCATGCGCAGCCCGTGGGGCCGTGTCGTGAAGGCCATCCGCGAGGACGAGGACGCCGTCCGCTCCCTCGGCAAGAACGTCTACTCGTACAAGATGCAGGCGCTCGTGTTCGGCGGTGCGCTCGGGGCCCTGGCCGGGATCATCTACGTCCTGCCGAGTTCGGTGCAACCGGACGCGATGGGCCGCTCGATGACGTTCTTCATCTGGACGGCGCTCATCCTCGGCGGTGCGGCGACGGTGTTCGGACCGGTGCTCGGCGCCGTGCTCTTCTTCGTCGTCCGACTCGCGATCCGCACCCTCGCCGGTGACTTCATCCCGAACTCGATCATGAACGCGCAGCAGGCCGAGCAGTTCTCCTACGTGCTCGTCGGCGTCGCGCTCATGCTCCTCATCGTGTTCCGTCCACAGGGCCTCCTGGGCAACAAGAAGGAGTTGACGTTCAGTGTCTGAGTCGTACGCCCACCCCAAGAACGACCCGATCCTGGTCGTCGACGACGTCACCCGTCGCTTCGGCGGCATGACCGCGGTCGACGTCGACCACCTCGAGGTCCAGCGCGGCTCGATCACCGCCCTCATCGGCCCGAACGGCGCCGGCAAGACGACGTTCTTCAATCTGCTCACCGGGTTCGACAAGCCGAGCCCCGGCGCGACGACCCGGTTCGACGGCAACACCCTGCAGAAGACCAGCGCCACCCACATCGCGAACAAGGGCATGGTCCGCACGTTCCAGCTCACGAAGGCGCTCAGCCGCCTCACCGTGATGCAGAACATGCTCCTCGGCGCCCGCGACCAGCCCGGCGAGAACTTCTTCGTCGGCCTCGTCCCCGCGCTCTGGCGGAAGCGGGAGCGCGAGATCACGGCGAAGGCCGAGGACCTCCTCGCCCGCTTCAAGCTCGACACGAAGGCCGACGACTACGCGGGTTCGCTGTCCGGCGGGCAGCGCAAGCTCCTCGAGATGGCCCGGGCGCTCATGTCCGACCCGACGATGATCATGCTCGACGAGCCGATGGCCGGCGTGAACCCGGCGCTGACCCAGTCGCTGCTCGGGCACATCCAGTCCCTGCGCGACGACGGCATGACCGTGCTCTTCGTCGAGCACGACATGCACATGGTCCGGCACATCTCGGACTGGGTCGTCGTGATGGCCGAGGGCAAGGTCGTCGCCGAGGGCCCGGCCGACACGGTGATGGACGACCGTGCGGTCATCGACGCGTACCTCGGTGCGCACCACGACACCGACCTCGGTGACGACTCGCTCCTCAACGAGGAGACCTACGAGGAACTCGCCGAGGAAGTAGCGGAAGAAGACGAGCAGGAGGCGACCAGATGACCGACGCAAGCGAGCCCACGAACGCGAGCAGCGCCTCCAGTCCGTCGCCGGCGACCGCCGCTCCGGCGGCCACGCTGGAACGCGAGCCCGTGCTCAGCGCGAAGAACCTCGTCGCCGGCTACCTGCCGGGGGTGAACATCCTGAACGGCTGCGACCTCGACTGCTACCCGGGCGAGCTCATCGGGATCATCGGGCCGAACGGTGCCGGCAAGTCGACGCTCCTCAAGGCCCTGTTCGGCCTCGTGTCCATCCGCGAGGGCTCGGTCACCCTGCAGGGCGAGGACATCACCAACCTCAAGGCGAACAAGCTCGTGCAGGCCGGCGTGGGCTTCGTCCCGCAGACGAACAACGTCTTCCCCTCGCTCTCGATCGAGGAGAACCTGCAGATGGGGCTGTACCTGCGGCCCCGGAAGTTCGCCGAGCGGCTCGAGGTCATCTACGACCTGTTCCCCGTCCTCGGCCAGCGGAAGGGCCAGCGTGCCGGATCGCTGTCCGGCGGTGAGCGGCAGTCGGTCGCGATGGCCCGGGCGCTCATGATGGACCCGAAGGTGCTGCTGCTCGACGAACCCTCCGCGGGGCTGTCGCCCGTGCGCCAGGACGAGACGTTCATCCGCACACGCCGGATCAACAAGGCCGGTGTGTCGATCGTCATGGTGGAGCAGAACGCGCGACGCTGTCTGCAGATCTGCGATCGTGGGTACGTGCTCGACCAGGGGAAGAACGCGTACTCGGGCACCGGGAAGGAGCTCGCCGACGACCCGAAGGTCATCGAGCTGTACCTGGGGACGCTCGCCAAGGACGTCGACTCCGCGCGCTGAGCGAGCGGTGTCGACCGTGGGTGCCGCTGTGGGGGCGGTACCCGCACCGAGTGGGGTCGTGCGTGGACGCTCAGCGCCGCACGGCCCCGCTCCTCACGCGGACCGGTGCGCGGCCCACGTCGCGGGGACGGCGCGTCGTCGGCCAGGAGGCGCGACCCGCCCCCGCCGGGTCGCTATCGTCGGTCGCGTGCGGACTCCCGGCCCCCTCGTGCTCGACGCCCTCGTGTGGCTGGTGTTCGCCGTGCTCTTCGTCGGGGCGGCGCTGCTCGTGAAGGTCGCCGCGGCGCTGGTCGGCGTGCTGGTGGTGCTGGCGCTGCTGCTCGGGCTCGTCCTGCGGACGCTCCGCAGGCGCCGCGCACGCCGGACGCGCTGACCTCCGCCGCGCGCCCTGCCCGTCGCGCCCGTGTCACCCGGGGGACACGACCGCTAGGCTTGCCGGGTGAGTGAAGTCGAGATCGGTGCTGGCAAGCGCGGACGTCGGGCGTACGCGTTCGACGACATCGCGGTGGTCCCCTCGCGGCGCACGCGTGACCCGCGTGACGTGAGCGTGCAGTGGTCGATCGACGCGTTCACGTTCGAGTCGCCGATCCTCTCGGCCCCGATGGACTCGGTCGCCTCGCCCGCGACGGTCATCCAGATGGGCCGGCTCGGCATGCTCGGCGTCCTCGACCTCGAGGGCCTCTGGACCCGCTACGAGGACCCGACGCCGTACTTCGACGAGATCAAGGCGCTCACCGACGGCAACGTCACGAAGCGCATGCAGGAGATCTACTCCGAGCCGGTGAAGGCCGAGCTGATCACCGCCCGCCTGGCCGAGATCCGCGCCGCCGGTGTCCCGGTCGCCGGGTCGCTCAGCCCCCAGCGCACGCAGGAGTTCTCGCAGACCGTCGTCGACGCCGGTGTCGACCTGTTCGTCATCCGCGGCACGACGGTCTCGGCCGAGCACGTCTCGCAGAACACCGAGCCGCTCAACCTCAAGAAGTTCATCTACGAGCTCGACGTCCCGGTGATCGTGGGCGGCGCCTCGACCTACACGGCGGCCCTGCACCTCATGCGCACCGGTGCCGCTGGTGTGCTCGTCGGCTTCGGCGGCGGTGCGGCATCGACCACGCGGGCCGCCCTCGGCATCCACGCCCCGATGGCCACGGCCGTCGCGGACATCGCCGGCGCTCGCCGTGACTACATGGACGAGTCCGGCGGCCGCTACGTGCACGTCATCGCCGACGGCGGGCTCGACACCGCCGGCGACGTCGTCAAGGCCATCGCGATGGGCGCCGACGCCGTGATGCTCGGCACCGCACTGGCCCGCGCGACCGAGGCCCCCGGCGGTGGGTTCCACTGGGGTGCCGAGGCGCACCACCCGGAGCTGCCGCGCGGCCGCCGGGTCGAGGTCGGCACGATCGCCCCGCTCGAGAACGTCCTGAACGGCCCCACCCCGACGTGGGACGGCCGCGCGAACATCGTCGGCGCCCTGCGTCGATCGATGGCCACCACCGGATACTCCGACGTCAAGGAGTTCCAGCGAGTAGAAGTGGTCGTGGCGCCGTACCACCGGAACTGACGGTGGCACCCGCACTCCGGCGCGGGTGACGCCCGGCGTCACCGTGACACGGAGGCGACGATGGCGAAGACCAGCACGAGCACGTCCAGCGCGACCCGGCCCGCCCGGCCCGAGACCGCCGCCCCGGGGGTGGGGTTCGACCCGTCGGCGAAGCTCGGTCCCGACGAACGCGCGGCCGCCATCGAGACCCTGAAGACCAAGGAGCTCGACGTCCTGGTCGTCGGCGGTGGCATCGTCGGTGGCGGCAGCGCACTCGACGCCGTCACCCGTGGCCTCAGCGTCGGCATCGTCGAGGCCCGCGACTGGGGCTCGGGGACCTCGAGCCGCTCGTCGAAGCTCGTCCACGGCGGCATCCGCTACCTCGAGCAGCTGAACTTCGCGCTCGTCCGCGAGGCACTGATCGAACGCGGCCTCCTGCTGCAGCGCATCGCCCCGCACCTCGTGAAGCCAGTCCGCTTCCTCTACCCGCTCAACCACCGCGTGTGGGAGCGCTTCTACATCGGCATCGGCATGGCGATGTACGACGTCTTCAGCTGGTCCGGTGGTCGGCCGCCGGGGGTCCCGCACCACCGGCACCTCAGCCGGACCCAGGTCCTCAAGAACATGCCCGGCCTCAAGAAGGACGCCTTCGTCGGCGGCATGACGTACTACGACGCCCAGGTCGACGACGCGCGCTACGTGGCCTCGCTCGTCCGCACCGCTGCGTCGTACGGGGCACACGCCGCGAGCCGCGTCCGCATCGAGGGCTTCATCAAGGTCGGGGAGCGGGTCGTGGGGGCGCACGCGCACGACATCCAGACGGGCGAGAAGTTCGACATCCGGGCGAAGCAGGTCGTCAACGCGACGGGCGTCTGGACCGACGACACCCAGGCGATGGTCGGGACCCGCGGGCAGTTCAAGGTGCGGGCGTCGAAGGGCGTGCACCTGGTCATCCCGCGCGACCGCTTCCAGTCGAACACGGGCATGATCCTCCGCACCGAGAAGAGCGTGCTCTTCGTGATCCCGTGGGGCCGGCACTGGCTGGTCGGCACGACGGACACCGACTGGTACCTCGACAAGGCGCACCCGGCGGCGACCGCGGCGGACATCGACTACATCCTCGAGCACGTGAACAAGGTCCTCGCGGTCCCGCTCACGCGTGAGGACGTCGAGGGCGTGTACGCCGGACTCCGGCCGCTGCTCGCGGGGGAGTCCGACCAGACATCGAAGCTCAGCCGCGAGCACGTCGTCGCGCACACGGTCCCCGGGCTCGTGGTCGTCGCCGGCGGCAAGTGGACCACCTACCGCGTGATGGGCAAGGACGCCATCGACGAGGCCGTCGCGGCGATGGACGGGAAGATCCCGGGCTCGACCACCGAGGACATCCCACTGCTCGGTGCCGAGGGCTACCCGGCCGCCTGGAACCGACGCGGCCGCACGGCGCGGAGCTTCGGCGTGCACAAGGTCCGCATCGAGCACCTGCTGAACCGCTACGGCACGCTCGCGACCGAGGTGCTCCGGCTCGTGAAGCAGGACCCGTCCCTCGCCGAGCCGCTCCCCGGTGCCGACGACTACATCGGCGCCGAGGTCGTCTACGCGGCCTCGCACGAGGGCGCCCTGCACCTCGAGGACGTCCTCGCCCGCCGCACCCGCATCTCGATCGAGGCGTGGGACCGCGGTGAGTCGGCGGCCCCCGTCGCCGCGAAGCTCATGGCGGACGTGCTCGGCTGGGACCAGGAGACCACCGAGAACGAGGTCTCGAACTACCTCAAGCGCGTCGCCGCGGAACGCGAGTCGCAGCTGCAGCCCGACGACGCCTCGGCAGACCGCGTCCGGCTCGAGGCGCCGGACATCGCGTTCGGCTTCGACGAGGACGACGTGGTGGTCGGCGGCGGCCGGTCGAGCGGCGCCGAGGGTGCCAAGGCGTCCGACGAGCAGGTGGTCGGCGAGAAGACGAGCGAGCCCGAGTAGGACGCGCCCCGTGCCTCCTG
Organism: Curtobacterium sp. GD1; assembly: GCF_020882855.1. NCBI lineage: Bacteria > Bacillati > Actinomycetota > Actinomycetes > Micrococcales > Microbacteriaceae > Curtobacterium > Curtobacterium sp. GD1. The sequence continues at coordinate 14,508 of NZ_JAFEVQ010000005.1, forward strand.
GCTCTCGACTGCCTGGAGGCGCGGGTCGGCTCCGTCAGGCAGCGCGCGACCGGTGCGTGGTCCGGCGAGCACTGATCGCCTGGCCGATCACGAGGATGAAGGGGACCGCGGCCAGCGCGATCGCGCTGGTGACGAGGAGGACACCGGCCCAGGCGGTGTGCGCTCCACCGCCGACGCCGTACGCGTCAGCGACGTCCATGCCGAGCCAGAAGCCGCTCCACCAGGTCATCGGACCGCCGAGCGCGAGCACCCCGAGCAGGACCGCGGCGGTGACGTACGGCCGTGCACGGGTGACGACGAGGGAGCTGCCGAGGCCGATCGCCAGGGCGACGCCGACGACGGCGATCCCGACGACGGCGGCGATGTCGGTGCCGACCGCGAAGCCCTGGCGCTCGAGTTCCGCGTGGACCTCGCCGAGCGAGGCGCCCGGCACCGCGGCGAGCGGATCGAGCACGAGTGCCTGGACGGCGAGCAGTGCGGCGTAGAGTGCCACCACCGCGATCCCGGTGCCGGCCACCAGCCGGTTGGTCCTGTCTTGCTCGTCCACAGCGTTCCCCCTGTCGTCCCCGTCCACCGGACTGTAGCGGAACGGAATGGACGGACCATCGCGGTGGTTATCATCGGGGTACTCGAAAAGGGAGCCATCATGGTCGACGTCCATCGCGTCAAACTCCCCGGAGTCGGCGTGCTGCACAGCTTCTACACCGACGACGGTGGCAAGTGCGGTGTCATCACGCACCGGTCGGGTCACTCCGACCTCATCTCCTTCGCCGACGTCTCCGACGGCGCCGACAAGTCGGAGAAGGTGTCGCTGCGCCTCAGTGAGGACGAGGCGCACACGCTCGCCGAACTCCTCGGCGGCACGCGCATCACCGAGGGTCTCGACAAGCTCGACGAGATCCCGGGCCTCAGCATCGACTGGTTCTCGGTCGACTACGACGACGCCATCGCCGGCAAGCCCCTCGGCGACCTGCACGACTCGGGCTTCATCGGCCTGACCGTCGTGGCGGTCGTCCGCGGTGACAGCGCCAACCCGGCCCCGTCGTCCGACTTCGTCGTGTTCCCGGGCGACACCATCGTCGTCGCCGGTGCACCCGAGAAGGTCGCGAAGGCGTTCTCGTTCTACCGCAGCGGAGAGCTTGCGGCCGCTGCGGCCGAGGCCCCGCCGAGGAGCTAGCCCGTGCACCTGGGTGGTGAGCTCCTCACCATCGGCATCCTCTTCATCATCGCCTACGTCCTCGGACGACTCGGCAAGACGATCGGGCTGCCCGCGATCCCGATCTACATGGTCGTGGGGCTCATCGCGAGTCCCCACACCCCGTGGATCGGGCTGAACGTCGAGTCGCACACGATCGAGCTGATCGCGACGTTCGGGCTCATCCTGCTGCTGTTCAACCTCGGGTTGGAGTTCGACCAGGAAGAGTTCTACGGCAACGCCGGCAAGCTCCTGGTGTCCGGTGGCACGTACGTCGCCATCAACATGGGCGTCGGGTTCGCCTTCGGGTTCTCGCTCGGGTGGGGCACCCGCGAAGCCCTCATCATCGCCGGCATGACGGCGACCTCGTCGAGCGCGATCGTGACGAAGCTCCTCATCGAGCTCCGTCGCCTGGCGAACGACGAGACCCCGATGATCCTCGGCGTCACCGTGATCGAGGACGTCTTCATCGCGATCTACCTCGCGATCGTCTCGGTGGTCCTCTCCGGTGACACGAACGTGTGGGGTGTCGTCGGCAAGCTCGCGCTCGCGTTCGGGTTCCTCATCGTGATGTTCACGCTGGCCCGGTTCGCCGGCAAGTGGGTGTCCCGGATCTTCGCGACACGTGACGACGAGCTGTTCACCGTGCTGTTCTTCGGCCTCGCGGTCATGTTCGGCGGCATCGGCGACCTGCTCGGTGTCACGGACGCGATCGGGGCGTTCGTGATCGGCCTGCTCTGCGGAGCCACGCGCTACCGCGACCGCATCGAGCAGCTCGCCCTGCCGATGCGCGACGTGTTCGCGGCGTTCTTCTTCGTGAACTTCGGGCTCGGGCTCGACCTGTCGACCTTCGGCGAGGTGCTCTGGCCGGTGCTCGGTGCGATCGGCATGACCGTCGCGCTGAACGCCATCGCGGGACAGCTCGTCGCGCGCATGAACGGCTTCAATGTCCAGCAGGGGATCAACACCGCCGTCATCCTGGTGAACCGCGGCGAGTTCGCGCTGATCCTCGCGACGCTCTCGGCCGCTGCCGGGCTCGAAGCCCGCATCACCGCCTTCGCGGGCCTGTACGTCCTCGTCATGGCGATCCTCGGGCCGTTGCTCGCGGTCAACTCGGACCGCATCGGTCGGCTCGTGATCCGCCCGGCCCGTCTGGCACGCCTGCGGACGCGTCTCGGTGGCCGTCGAGCGGTCGCAGCGGCTGCCGCGGCCGAGGCGGCAGAGGCCGAGTCGGACGCCGCCGCTGCCGCTCGTCGGGCGGAGCGCGACCGCCAGTTCGCCGAGGAGTTCGCCCTGGTGGAGGCCGCTGGCAGCCAAGAGCGGGAGAATGAGTCTCCGGAGACGGTGTCCGAGCCCCGGACGTCGTCGGTCGAGACCCCCGCCGAGCGCCCCGAGCGCCCGGTCCGCCAGCGCGATCCGGAGTACTGATACAGATGTGGGCCGTAGCCCGACGACCGAGGTGGATCGCGCTGCTGTTGCTGGCGCTCGTGCTCGCGGCGGTGTTCGCCGGGCTGGGCAAGTGGCAGCTCGAGCGGAGCATCGCCAACGGCACCCCCCTCCCCGCGACGACCGAGAACCGGAAGAGCCTCGACGCCGTGACCGGGCCGATGCAGCCCGCGACCGAGAAGATGGCCGGGCAGAAGGTGACGGTCACGGGGACGTTCGTCGCCGGTGACACCACCGTCCTGACCGGCCGGACCGGTGGCGGGACGTACCAGACCGTCGGACACCTGGTGGACGACACGAGCGGCGCGAGCCTCCCGGTGGTGATCGGGTGGTCCGACCAGCGGTCCGCCGCCGTCGCCGGTGGTGACCGTCTGGCGGACGGCACGCGGCTCACGGTCGAGGGGCGCTACTACCCGGCCGAGTCGCCCGACCAGGACACCTACGACAAGGGCGAGTACTCGGCGGTCGCGCCGGCCCGGTTCGTGAACACGTGGAAGGCGTTCGACGACCGGATGTACCTCGGGTACGTCGTCGCCGACGGCACCACGGCGAAGGCGGCCGACCTCGGCACCATCGCCGACCGGGCGCCCTCGCGCGAGGTCCAGTTCGACTGGCTCAACCTGTTCTACGCGATCGAGTGGGTCGTGTTCGCCGGGTTCGCCGTCTTCCTCTGGTACCGGTTCGTGAAGGACGCCTGGGAGCGCGAGGAAGAAGAGCGGCGTGAGGCCGCACTCAGCGTCGACGGTGCCCTCGTCGACCGACGGTAGGATGGCCGATATGGCTCTGACCGTCCGTACCCGCGACATCCCGAAGATCCCGGGCGCGGTGAAGTGGTACCGCGTCTCGGCGTACATCACCGGCGTGCTGCTGCTCGCCCTGGTGGTCGAGATGGTCATCAAGTACACGCCGCTGCACCTCGAGATGCAGCTCGGCGGCGGTGCGTTCTTCGTGCCGGAGGGCACGGCGGGCAAGGAGCCCGGCACCTTCAACCTGTCGATCGGCATCCTCATCGCCCACGGCTGGCTGTACGTGCTCTACCTCTTCACCGACTTCCGTCTGTGGAGCATCATGCGCTGGAAGCCGATCCGCTTCCTGCTCATCGCCCTCGGGGGCATCATCCCGTTCATGTCGTTCGTGGTCGAGCACCGCATGCAGAAGATCGCCATGGACACCTACCACGAGCTGACCGCTGCCCAGCAGCGTGAGAAGGAGGCCGCTCGGTGAGCGAGACCGAACAGCGTCCCGTCCTCGTCGTCGACTTCGGTGCCCAGTACGCGCAGCTCATCGCGCGTCGGGTCCGCGAAGCGAACGTCTACAGCGAGATCGTCCCGCACTCGATCACGGCGGACGAGGTCCGTGCGAAGGACCCCGCGGCCATCGTGCTGTCCGGCGGCCCGTCGTCCGTGTACGAGACCGGTGCGCCCGCGCTCGACGGCGACATCCTCGACCTCGGCGTCCCCGTGCTCGGCATCTGCTACGGCTTCCAGGCCATGGCGACCGCGCTCGGTGGCGAGGTGGCGAACACCGGGCTGCGCGAGTACGGCGCGACCGACGTCACGCTCTCGCCCGGCACGAGCACGCTCCTCGGCGACCAGCCGGAGTCGCAGGTGACCTGGATGTCCCACGGCGACTCCGTGGCGAAGGCACCCGAGGGCTTCGAGGTCCTCGCGTCCAGCGCCTCGACCCCCGTCGCCGCGTTCGCCTCCGACGAGCGCAAGCTCTACGGCGTGCAGTGGCACCCCGAGGTCAAGCACTCGGTGTACGGCCAGGCCGTGCTCGAGAACTTCCTGCACCGTGCCGCCGGGCTCCCCGGTGACTGGAACTCCGCGAACGTGATCGAGGAGCAGGTCGAACGCATCCGCGCTCAGGTCGGTTCCGCCCGGGTCATCGCCGGACTCTCCGGCGGCGTCGACTCCGCCGTCGCCGCGGCCCTGGTGCACAAGGCCGTCGGCGACCAGCTCACGTGCGTCTTCGTCGACCACGGGCTCCTCCGCGCCGACGAGCGCAAGCAGGTGGAAGAGGACTACGTCGCCTCCACCGGTGTGCGGCTCATCACGATCGACGCCGAGCAGCAGTTCCTCGACGCCCTCGCCGGCGTGAGCGACCCGGAGCAGAAGCGCAAGATCATCGGGCGCGAGTTCATCCGCACGTTCGAGGCCGCGGCCGAGGCCCTCGTGCTCGAGGCCCGCGCCGAGTCGGCCGAGGGATCGGACGCCGGCGAGGTCAAGTTCCTCGTGCAGGGCACGCTGTACCCGGACGTCGTCGAGTCCGGCGGTGGCTCGGGTACGGCGAACATCAAGTCGCACCACAACGTCGGCGGTCTCCCCGACGACATGACGTTCGAGCTCGTCGAGCCGCTCCGCACCCTGTTCAAGGACGAGGTCCGCGCGGTCGGTCGCGAGCTCGGTCTGCCCGAGGTCATCGTCGGTCGCCAGCCGTTCCCCGGCCCGGGCCTCGGCATCCGCATCGTCGGCGAGGTCACGAAGGACCGTCTCGAGCTGCTCCGCGCGGCCGACAAGATCGCCCGCGAAGAGCTCACCGCGGCCGGCCTCGACGAGGAGATCTGGCAGTGCCCGGTGGTCCTGCTCGCCGATGTCCGTTCCGTGGGCGTCCAGGGTGACGGTCGCACGTACGGCCACCCCATCGTGCTCCGTCCGGTCTCGTCGGAAGACGCCATGACCGCCGACTGGACGCGCCTGCCGTACGACACCCTCGCGAAGATCTCGAACCGCATCACGAACGAGGTGCCCGACGTGAACCGGGTCGTGCTCGACGTCACGTCGAAGCCGCCGGGGACGATCGAGTGGGAGTAGTCCTCCCGCGCTGACGGCCCGGCACGCGTCCTGCGTGCCGGGCCGTCCTGCGTCCGGGGGCCGGTCGGCGAGGTCGTGCGTGCGGCGAAGTCGCACGATCTGCCGCTCGCGGCGAGGTCGTGCGGCAGGTTGTGAGACCTCGGCGATGCACGTGCGGCATGTCGTGCGATCTCGGCGTGGGAGGGTCGTCGGCCGCCCCCGACCCGGGAACGACGAAGGGCCCCGGCGTGTTCGCCGGGGCCCTTCGGGTCGTGCCGAGTACTAGTTGCGCTGGCTGCTCGCCACGATGGCGAGGATGCGCAGGATCTCGAGGTACAGCCACACGATCGTGACGATGAGCCCGAACGCCGCCGTCCACGCGTAGATCCGGGGAGCGCCACGACGGACGCCGGTCTGGATCTGGTCGAAGTCGAGGATCAGCGAGTACGCCGCCATGACCACGACGAGGATGCCGATGATCACGCCGAGCGGGATGCCGAAGATCTCGAACCCGAGGGCACCGAACGCGGTCTGCGTCACGCCGGTCCACATGAGGACCAGGTTGATGAGCGAGAACACCAGGTACCCGACCATCGCGACGAGGAAGAAGCGCGTGGCTTTCGGCGTCGCGCGGACCTTGCCGGAGGCGAACAGCGCGAGCGTCACGGCGAAGACACCGAGCGTGCCGAACACGGCCTGCACGACGATGCCGCCGAACGCGTTCTGGTAGTAGTGCGAGATGCCACCGACGAACAGTCCCTGGGCGAAGGAGTACGCCAGGACGAGCCCGGGCGACGGCTTCTTCTTGAACATGTTGACGAGCGCCAGCACGAACCCGGCGACGGCGCCGATGATCCAGACGATCATCGGTGCGTTCCAGCCGGCCACGGCACCCACGACGAGCACGCCGAACGCGAGCAGCGTCTTGACGATGGTGTCCTCGTACGACATGCGGTCCGTGTCGACCGTGCTGGCCGCCGGGCGGTCGTACATGTACTGCAGCTGCTCGGGGGTCATTCCGCCCTGTGCCTGCTGCGGGGTCTGTCCCCAGCCGGCCTGCTGCTGACCAGCGCCGCGCCCACCCCAGGTGTTGGGCCCCTGGTTGTTGAAGGCGGGGGACTGGTCGAAACCGGGCTTGAAGGCCATGGTGTCCTCTTCCTTGGAGATTCGAGTCCTCTCAGCCTAGGTGGGCTCGGTCGCGGAAGGCTGAGGATTCGCGGCGAGCGGAAGCGGCCCCGTGGGGACCCGACGAGCGCAGCCTACGGTCGTGCGCTGCGTGCGCGCCCCGAACCGGCCCGGAGCCCGCCGACCGCTCACGGTGCGGGTCGGGGCGGACCGGCACCGCGCCTCCTGGATCAGCAGTGCGCGCGCAGCGAGACCTCGGTACCGGTCGTCTCCGACCACAGCCGCGCGCCCTGCGTGTACGCGACCCGGACCGGTCCCACCGTGCCGCCGTCGCGCGCATCGCGGCGGACGTGCACGACGAGGTCGGCGGCATCGCCCGCGGCGACCGACGCGCCGAGCGCCGGTTCCGGCTCGCCCCAGTGTGCGGGGACCGGCCACTCGTCCGTCCCGTACCGGACCGGATCCGTCGCACCGTGCGGGTACCGGACCACGAACGCGTCGACGATGCGCACGCCGTCCCCCGGTGCGGACACCGCGCTGACGACGATCGGGTCGCCCGTCGGGTGGTCGAGCATCGCGATGCCGACGGTGGCGTCCGTGCGACCCTCCATGCAGACCTCGCCCCCGCCCTCGGCGAGGTGCAGGGGCGCCGATCCGGAGGCCGGCACGACCCACGCCGCGACGCCGACCAGCACCGTCGCCGCGGCGACGCTGCTCCGCTTCCACCCCCGGGCGAGCCCCATGCCGTGAACCTACCGGCCCCGGGACGCCGCGCGCCGGATGTGGCCGTAGTGTCGGGGCCATGACCCTGGTGATCGCCCACCGCGGTGCGTCCGGCTACCGTCCCGAGCACTCGCGGAGCGCCTACGAGCTCGCGATCGAACTCGGTGCCGACGCGATCGAGCCGGACCTCGTGCCCACGAAGGACGGCGTGCTGGTGCTGCGGCACGAGAACGAGGTCTCCGGCACGACCGACGTCGCAGACCACCCCGAGTTCCGGCACCTGCGCACGACGAAGACGGTCGACGGGCAGAAGACGACGGGCTGGTTCACCGAGGACTTCACGTGGGCCGAGCTGCGGACGCTGCGGACCCGCGAGCGCCTCCCCGCCCTGCGACCGGGGTCGGCGGAGCACGACGGCGAGGAGCCGGTCCTCCGCCTCGAGGACCTGCTCGCGATCCTCGACGCGGCGCCACGGCCGGTCGGACTCGTCGCGGAGGTCAAGCACGCCGACTTCTTCGACCGCGCCGGCTTCCCGATGGGGCAACTCCTCGACGGGGTCCTCGCCGAGACCGGGTGGCGCGGGGACGAGCGCCTCACCGTCGAGAGCTTCGAGAAGGGCGTGCTGCGGGACCTCCGGGAGCGCGGGACCGGCGGGCGGCTCGTCTACCTCCAGGAGGCGCGGGGCAGCGCGGCGGACGAGGTCGCGTCCCACGGGTCGTTGGCTCCCACCTACGCGGCCGAGCGGTCCGACGACGCGCTCACGGCGTTCGCGACGGAGTTCCACGGCATCAGCGTCGACCTGGGGACGCTGATGGCCGGGGTGGACAGCGTCGCGCTCGAGGATCCGGCACCCGTGCGGAGCGCCGTCGTCGACCGCGCGCACGAGGCCGGGCTCGCCGTGTACACGTGGACGCTGCGGCCGGAGAACCGCTTCCTGCCGGCGCCGTTGCGTCGCGGCGGCGAGGTCGCGGCGTTCGGCGACTGGGAGCGGTGGTTCACCTCGGTCGTCCGCACCGGCGTCGACGGGGTGTTCGCCGACCACACCGACCTGGCCGTGCTCGCCCGCTCGGCTGTCGGAGGCCCGGCCTAGACTGTCCCGGACATGACGATCGTGCTCGACCCCTTCGACTCGACGCCCGGCCGTGCTGACGGTTCCGGCGCCGGTGACCGCGCCTACGACGACCCCTTCACCGCGGGTCTGAACCCCCAGCAGAAGGAAGCCGTCGAGTACCGCGGCGAGTCCCTGCTCATCGTGGCGGGTGCGGGCTCCGGCAAGACGAGCGTGCTGACCCGCCGCATCGCCCTGCTGCTCGCCAACCGAGAAGCCTGGCCGTCGCAGATCCTGGCGATCACCTTCACGAACAAGGCCGCGGCCGAGATGCGCGAGCGCGTGCGGGCGCTGGTCGGGCAGGCGTCCGAGGGGATGTGGATCTCCACCTTCCACTCGGCGTGCGTGCGGATCCTCCGGCGCGAAGCCGAGCGCTTCGGGTTCGCGCAGTCGTTCACGATCTACGACTCCGCCGACTCGAAGGCCCTGCTCAAGCGGATCATCAAGGAGCTCGAGGCGGACTCGCTCGGGCTGACCGTGGGCGCTGCGGCCTCGAAGATCTCGAAGCTCAAGAACGAGCTGCAGGACATCGACTCCTACGCCCGGAACATCAACGCGAACGACCCGCAAGAGGTCATGTTCACCGAGGTCTTCCGGCGGTACACGAACGAGCTGCGCCGGGCGAACGCGTTCGACTTCGACGACCTCATCGGCCAGACGGTGTTCCTCTTCCGCGCCTTCCCCGAGGTCGCCGCGCTCTACCAGCGCCGGTTCCGGTTCATCCTCGTCGACGAGTACCAGGACACCAACCACGCCCAGTACGCCCTCATCCGCGAGCTCACGCGGCCGGTCCCGGTCGAGCAGGTGGACAAGCTCGAGGACGCCGGGCAGCACGTGGCCCGCATGCGCGAGGCCGACGGGTCGATCGCCCCGGCGTCGCTGACCGTCGTCGGCGACTCCGACCAGTCCATCTACGCCTTCCGCGGGGCGGACATCCGCAACATCGTCGAGTTCGAGCGGGACTTCCCGAACTCGAAGGTCGTCCTGCTCGAGCAGAACTACCGGTCGACGCAGAACATCCTCGACGCCGCGAACGCCGTCATCGCGAACAACTTCGACCGGCAGGCGAAGAACCTGTTCACGGACGTCGGCGCCGGCGACAAGATCGTCGGGTTCACGGGCTACACCGGGCACGACGAGGCCCAGTTCGTCGCCGACGAGATCCAGCGCCTGCACGAGGACGGCATGTCGTACCGCGACATGGCCGTCTTCTACCGGACGAACTCGCAGACCCGTGCGCTCGAGGAGATCTTCATCCGTGCGGCGATCCCGTACCGGGTCCTCGGCGGCACGAAGTTCTACGAGCGCGCCGAGATCAAGGACGCCATGGCGTACCTGATCACCGTCGCCAACCCGGCCGACCCGATGGCGCTCCGACGGGTCCTGAACGTCCCGAAGCGCGGCATCGGCGCGGTCACCGAGACCACCCTGCAGCGCTACGCCGACGAGCACGAGACGACGATGCGGGACGCCCTCCGGCACGCCGACGAACTCGGGTTCGGGCCGAAGGTGCGCAACGCGATCACGGCGTTCGCCGCCCTGCTCGACGATGTCTCGTCCCGCGCCGGTACCCAGCCGGTCGTGGACACCCTCACGCAGCTGCTCGACGGCTCGGGGCTGCTCGAGAACCTCCGGAAGTCGCCCGACGCGCAGGACGCCGCCCGTGCGGACAACATCGACGAGCTCGTCGCGGTGACGCGGGAGTTCCAGAAGAACAACCCCGAGGGCACGCTGTCCGACTTCCTGACCGAGGTCTCCCTCGTCGCCGCGGCGGACGAGCTCGACGACTCGTCGGGAACGGTGTCGCTCATGACACTGCACACGGCGAAGGGGCTCGAGTACGACGCGGTGTTCCTCACCGGCGTCGAGGAAGACCTGCTGCCGCACCGGATGTCGGCGAACGAGCCGGGTGGTCCGTCCGAGGAACGCCGGCTCTTCTACGTGGGGATCACCCGCGCCAAGAAGTCCCTCTTCCTGTCGCTCGCGATGACCCGTGCGCAGTTCGGTGACGTCAACGTGGCGATGCCGTCCCGCTTCCTGCAGGAGATCCCCGAGGGGCTCATCGAGTGGAAGCAGTCTCCCGGCATGGCGAACAGCCGCGGCGGGACCGAACCCCGGGCCCTCAACGCCCGACGGGGCGGCGGGATCGGTGGCTCGGGCGGCGGCGCCGGCGGCGGGTACCGCGGCGGTGGCGGCTGGGGCGGTGGCTCGTACGACCGGGCGGCCGCAGCGCAGAAGACCCGTCCGAAGACCGAGTGGGCGAACCGCGTGTCCGGGCAGGTCCGCGACAACGGCGACATGGAGCTCGTGGCCGGCGACCGCATCAAGCACGTCGACTTCGGCGAGGGGACGGTCTCGGCCGTGACCGGCATCGGCGCCAAGCGCATCGCCGAGATCGCGTTCGACTCCGCGGGCCGCAAGAAGCTCCTCATCAAGATCGCGCCCATCGAGAAGCTCTGAGGCGCTGAGCCCCTGACGCCGACGCGCCCGGCCATGTCGGGAGCGTGCTGCTGCGCGTGACAATCGCGGCGAGGTGAGGTTAGCCTTACCTAACGTGACAGCCCTCATCGAATTGTTGACCTCTGCCAACGCCGAGCGCTACCGGACCACCGTCACCACGACGGTCGACCGGCTCGCGGACCGCATCTCCGACGTCGACCGACCGACGACCGACACCGCCGCGGACGAACTCCGGGCCCGCGTCGCCGCCGTCGACCTCGACGCGGAACCCCTCGGGACGGACCGGGCGCTCGCCGAGCTCGACGACCTGTTCGTCCGCGAGGCCGTCTGGTTCCACGACCCGGCCTACCTCGCCCACCTCAACTGCCCCGTCGCGCTGCCCGCGGTCGCGGCGGAGTCGGTGCTCGCCGCCGTGAACACCTCGGTGGACACCTGGGACCAGTCGCGGATCGGGACCGACATCGAGCGGCACGTGGTGGCGTGGCTCGCGGGGCGCATCGGGTTCGCGGGCGGTGACGGGGTGTTCACCTCGGGCGGGTCCCAGTCGAACCTGCAGGCGCTGCTGCTGGCGCGAGAGGCAGCAACAGCAGCGGCAGCCGCGACGGCAGCGACAGCCGCGACGGCCCCGATGCTCACCGTCTTCGCCACCGCCGAGTCCCACTTCAGCGTCCGCAAGTCCGCCCGGCTCCTCGGCCTCCCCGACGACGCGGTCGTCGACGTCCCCACCGACCGAGCCGGCCGGCTGCGTCCCGCGGCCCTCGCCGAGGCGATCGCCGCCGCCCGCACGGCCGGCCGCACCCCGATGGCCGTCGTCGCCACGGCGGGCACCACCGACCGCGGCGTGATCGACCCGCTCGAGCCGATCGCCGACGTGTGCGACCTCGAGGACGTCTGGCTCCACGTCGACGCCGCGTACGGCTGCGGCCTGCTCGTGTCCCCGACCCGTCGGCACCTGCTCGACGGGATCGAGCGTGCGCGGAGCGTGACCGCCGACCTGCACAAGTCGTTCTTCCAGCCGGTGTCGTCGAGCGCGCTGGTCGTCCGCGACCCCGCCGACCTCCGCCGAACGGCCTGGTACGCGGACTACCTCAACCCCGAGGACGCCGCCGAGCCGAACCAGGTCGACAAGTCCCTGCAGACCACCAGGCGGTTCGACGCGTTGAAGCTCTGGGCGACCCTCCGAGCGTCCGGCGCCGAGGCCGTCGGGCGGGCGTTCGACGCGGTGATCGACCTCGCGGCGGCCACGCACGCGATCGTCGACGAGCACCCGGACCTCGTGCTCGTCGCGCCGACGCAGCTCAGCACCGTGCTGTTCCGGTGGCAGCCCGCCGGCGTGACCGACGCGGACGCCGACGCGTTGGTGGCCCCGATCCGTGCGGCCCTCCTCGCCGAGGGGCGGGTGCTCATCGCGAAGACCGTGATCGACGGGCGCCCCTGCAACAAGCTGACGCTGCTCAACCCGGAGACGACCCCGGCGCAGATGCGCGCCTCGCTCGACCACGTCGCCGCGACGGCAGCGCGCGTCCGCGCGGCCACCTCCGCCCCGGAAGGAGCAACGCGATGACCACCGCCGACGACCTCCGGACCGCCGACCGTCCGGCCGACGAGACCGCCGACCGCCCCGTCCACGACCTGATCGGCATCGGCATCGGGCCGTTCAACCTCGGCCTCGCCTGCCTCACCGACCCGCTCGACGACCTCGACGCGGTGTTCCTCGACGCCGCCGACGGCTTCGCCTGGCACCACGGCATGATGCTCGACGACGCCACGATCCAGGTGCCGTTCATGGCGGACCTCGTGACGATGGCGGACCCGACCTCGCCGTTCTCGTTCCTGGCGTGGCTCAAGGAGACCGGTCGGCTCTACCCGTTCTACATCCGCGAGGACTTCCACCCCCTCCGCAGCGAGTACGACGCGTACTGCCGGTGGGCCGCCGACCGGCTCGACACCCTCCGCTGGGGTCGTCGGGTCACGGCCGTCGAGCACGACGTGACGACCGACGTGTTCACGGTGCACGCCGAGACCGATCAGGGTCCCGAGACGTACCGCGCACGCCACGTCGTCGTCGGCATCGGCACGGAGCCGTCCGTCCCCGCACCCCTGCGGGGCATCGACGGGCCGGCGATCCACTCCGCCGAGTTCCTGCCGAACCGTGACGCCCTGCGCCGTGCCGGGTCGATCGCGGTGATCGGCAGCGGCCAGTCCGCCGCCGAGGTCTACCGCGAGCTGCTCGAGGACGTCCGGCGGGACGGCTACCGCCTCGACTGGATCACCCGCTCGCCGCGGTTCTTCCCGATGGAGGACACCAAGCTCACGCTCGAGATGACGAGCCCGGAGTACACGGACCACTTCCACGCCCTGCCCGAGGACGTCCGCGACCACCTCGGTCGCGAGCAGCGCGGGCTGTACAAGGGCATCAGCGCGGACCTCGTCGACGCGCTCTACGACCAGCTGTACCGGCTCAGCGCGCCGGGACCGGTCCCGACGACGCTCCGCACCGAGACCAGCGTGGTCGACGCCGTCTGGCTGGCGGACCGGGGGACGTACCGGCTGACCCTCCGGCACGAGCAGCTCGGCGAGACCTACGAGCACGAGGTCGAGCGGCTGGTCCTGGCGACCGGGTACCGACCGCGGTCCGCGGCGTTCCTCGCACCGGTCGAGCACCTCGTCGCCCGCGACTCCCGGGGGCGCCTGGCGGTCGCACGCGACCACCACGTCGACCGACTCGGCGGCCGCATCTGGGTGCAGAACGCCGAGGAGCACACGCACGGCCTCACCGCACCCGACCTCGGCATGGGGGCGTGGCGGAACGCGTCGATCATCCGCTCGGTCACGGGTCGGCCCGTGTACGGCCTGGAGGCGCGGATCGCCTTCCAGGAGTTCGGCCTGCCCGCCTCGGCCCGCTCCACGGCACGTGGCAGCACCGCGGACGGCGCGCCGCCCCGGCACGCGACCGAGCGCGCGGAGGTCTCCGCATGACCGTCGACGCGACCACCCTGCCGGACGTGACCCAGGTCGGCGGGGCCGAGCCGCGCCTCCAGGCCGTCGAACCCGTGGACCCGGATCGTGACGCCGCCCTCGTGCAGTCGTGGCTCGCGCACCCCGCGTCGTCGTGGTGGGGCATGGGACACCTCGACGTCGATGCGGTGCGGACGTACCTCGCGGACGTGCAGGCGGATCCCGCGCAGGCCGCGTGGCTCGGCCGTCGTGACGGCGTCCCGGTGTTCCTCGCGGAGACGTACGACCCGGCCCGGGTCCTGCTCACCGACGTGTTCGCCGCCGAACCCGGCGACGTCGGCATGCACCTGCTCGTCGCGCCGCCGCCCGCCGACGGACGGGTGCACGGACTGACGAGCGCCGTCATGCGCACCGTCGTCGAGCACTGCCGCGACGTCCTCGGAGCACGCCGCGTCGTCGTCGAGCCCGACGTCCGGAACACCGCCGTGCAGGCGAAGAACGCCGAGGTCGGGTTCCGCGTGCTGCGCGTGGTCGAGGTCGACGGCAAGCGCGCCCTGTTGTCCGTGCTCGACACCGACCGGATCGGGCTGCCCGAGGGCGACGGGCCCGCGGCGCACCTCCGGCCGGAGCACCTCGAACCGGCCCAGCGGCACCTCGTGGCGAAGGCGATCGCCGAGTTCACGCACGAGCGCCTCGTGCAACCGCAGCCGGACGGCGACGCCTGGCGGCTCGACGCGGGGGAGTCGACCTACCGGTTCCGCGCGCGCCGGCACGTGCTCGAGCACTGGTCGATCGACGAGACGTCGCTGACCCGCACCCGTGCCGGTGCGGCGGCCCCGCTCAGCGCGCAGGACCTCGTCCTCGAGCTGCGCGACGTGCTCGGGGTCCCCGACGCGCTGCTCGGCACGTACCTCGAGGAGATCGCCTCCACCCTGGCCAGCGCCGCCGCGAAGCACCGTCGTGGTGGGCCGTCCGCAGCGCAGCTCGCACGGGGACGCACGGAGGGGGCCGACCGCGTCGTCGCGTCGTTCCAGGACGTCGAGTCGGCGATGACCGAGGGGCACCCGGCGTTCGTGGCGGCGAACGGGCGGATCGGGTTCGGGCTGGACGAGTACCGCGCCTACGCTCCCGAGGCCGGCGGTCGGTTCCGCTACCGCTGGCTCGCCGCACGCCGGGCCTGCACGCACCTCGCGCTCGCCGCGGACCGCACCGAGCGCGACCACTGGGCGGCCGAGCTCGACCCGGAGACCACCGCCGGGTTCCGGGCCGTGCTGGTGTCCCGAGGACTCGACCCCGACGACTACGTCTGGATCCCCGTGCACCCGTGGCAGTGGCAGCACCGGATCGCCGTCACGTTCGCGCCGGACCTCGGGCGGCAGGACCTGGTCGACCTCGGCGAGGGGCCGGACGAGTACCAGCCGCAGCAGTCGATCCGGACGGCGTTCGACCGCTCCCACCCGGAGCGCTCGTACGTCAAGACGGCGCTCGCCGTGCAGAACATGGGGTTCCTGCGGGGGATGTCGCCCGCGTACATGCGGAACACCCCGGCGGTGAACGACTGGGTCGCGGCGCTCGTGTCCGCGGACGAGACGCTGACCGGCGCCGGGTTCTCGGTCCTTCGGGAGCACGCGGCGATCGGGTACACCGGCGACGCATACCACCGGGTCGACGTGTCCTCACCGCAGCGGAAGATGCTCGCGGCGCTGTGGCGGGAGAGCCCGCTGCCGCGGGTGACGGACGGCGAGCGACTGCTGACGATGGCCGCCTTGCTGCACCGGGACGCCTCGGGTGACGCCGTCGTGTCGGCGCTGATCGAGGCATCGGGGCTGCCGGCCGACGAGTGGGTGCGGCGCTGGCTCGACGCGTACCTGCTGCCCGTGGTGCACTGCCTGACCGTGCACGACCTGGTGTTCATGCCGCACGGCGAGAACCTCGTGCTCGTCGTCCGTGACGGGGTCGTGGTGCGCGCGGTGATGAAGGACATCGGCGAGGAGGTCGCGGTGCTCGGGCGGCACGCCGACCGCCCGGTGCCCGCCGACATCGAGCGCATCGTGCACCCGGTGGACGACGACGAAGCGGCGCTGGCCGTGTTCACCGACGTGTTCGACGGGGTGCTGCGCTTCGTCGCGGCGATCCTCGACGACGACGGGGTCCTGCCGGAGTCACGGTTCTGGCAGGTGGTGGGGGAGTGCGTCGACGCGCACGCCGCGGCCCACCCGCAGCGCCGGCGGCCGCTGGACCTGCGGGTGCCGGCGTTCGAGCACTCGTGCCTCAACCGGCTGCAGCTGCGGAACACGCTGTCGATGGTGGACCTGGCGGACCAGTCGTCGTCGCTCATCCGGGCGGGGGCGATGCCGAACCCGATCGCGCGGTAGCGCGGGCGCGCGCGGCGCGGCGCGGGGCGGCGGCGGCTGGGTCGGTTCGCGTTCGCACAACCAAAGTGCGCTCGAGCCACGGGATTGCGTGGTTCGAGCGCGCTTTGGTTGTGCGGCAGGCCAGGCGGCCGGCCCGCCGCCCGCGGCGCGCTACGGCTGCAGCCGCGCCGCCGACCACGCGCCGTCGGCGAGCACGTACTGCAACCGCCGGTGCATCCGGTCGCGGCTGCCGTGCCAGAACTCGACGCGGTCCGGCTCGAGTCGCCACGCCACCCAGCCCTCCGGGCGGGGCACGTCGTCCTCGGACTCGTCGAGCAGCGCGTTCGCGTCGTCGATGAGGTCCTGCAGCGTCCGGGGCTCGAGCACCGAGGACTGGTCGGCGATCGCGGTGGCGGCGCGGGACTTCGGAGACCGGTCGGCGAACAGCGCGTCGGACTCGGCGTCGGAGAGCTGCACGGCCCGGCCCTCGAACCGCAGCTGCTGCATGGTCTCCCGCCAGTACACCTGGAGCGCGGCGAACGGGTTGTCGTCGAGCTGCCGGCCCGTCGGGCTGAGCGTCGAGGTCCCGAACACGAGCCCGCGGTCGTCGAGCCGCTTCACGTCCACGGTCCGCGCCGAGACCCGGCCGTCGGACCCCGCGGTGGCGAGCGTCATCGACATCGGCTCGGACACGTCGCCGTCCCGCGCCTCGTCGATCCAGGTGCGGGCGACGTCGAACGGTGATGCTGGCGGGTCGGTGTACTCCGGGAACGCGAACGAGGTGTCACCGGACAGCGGGGCGGAGGGCATGCCCCCACCCAACCGCGATCAGTCCACCCACGTCCAGGTTGCCGGGGGACGACCGCCACGGACCGCGGCCGTGGCCGACGCGTCGGCCCGGACGAGCGCCGGGTTGGTCCGCAGCGCCCGGTTCGTGTTGCCCGGGTCCGGCTGCACGCCCGTCAGTGCGGTCTGCAGCGCGGAGGCGTCGGAGGTGGTGAACACCTCGCCGAGCAACGCGCGCGTGAGCGGCAGGTCGCGCCAGATCCGGGTACGGACGTGGTCGAGGGCGGCTCGGATGATCGCGTCGTGGTCGAACGGGAGGCGCGGGTCGTCTCCCCCGGGCACGCGCCAGACCGCGGGTCCCGCGGCCGAGGGCGGGGCCACCACAGCGGCCGCCGCGGCCGGCGTCGGGGTCGTCACCGCCGGTGCCACGACGGCCAGGAAGGCGACGCTGATCGCGGCGCTCCGCGGGTCGCGGTCGGGTCCGTCGAACGCGCCGATCTGCGCGAGGTGCCGGACCGTCGCCGCGTCGATCCCGGTCTTGGTCCGCAGTGCGCGTCGTGCACCGTCGGCGAGGAGTTCCGCACCCTCCAGGAGCACGCCGGGGAGCGCCTCCTGGCCCCCGTACGGCGCGTACTGCCGACGCGCGGTGGCGACCCGCAACCCGTCGCTCGTCGTGAACGACATCGGGACGACGTCGATCGCGATGAGCGGCTGGTCGCGGGCCGCCGAGGTGGCGTCGGTCACGCCGTCGCCCGACGGGCCGCGCGGTCGGCGCGCTCGGTGCGTTCGCGGCGGAGGGTCTCCCGCACGTCCGCGAACGACTGCAGGACCCGGAACCGGCCGTCGACCCACACGGGCTGGAGCAGGCTCGTCGCCTCGTCCTCTGCGGTGGCCTGGTCGGTCTGGCGGATCTCGCCGGTTTCGTCGCGGTGCAGGGCGATCCGGCCCTTCGCGCTCTTCTTGCCGCTGCCCGTCTTCGGGTCCTTCTGGATGTCGACGGGCTCGCCGTCCACCAGCGCCCAGGTGGCCTTGACCGCGCTGCCGAGGTTGTCGCGGGTCATGTACTGGTACGTGTACGAGCCGATGCCGAGCACGATGTTGTCGCTCGCGTAGCCCTTGGCGGCGAGTCGCTCGTAGATGCGGCGGGCACGGTCGAGGGTGATGCTGTCGCCGTAGATCACGCCGATGTGCTGGTCGAGGACCTTGAAGCCCTGGTCGTTCACGGTGTGCCCGAAGATCTCGTCGAGGAGCTCGACGACACCCTTCTCCTCGTGGCTGCGGGCCGGGTCGGTCAGCGCCGCGGTGTCGACCCCGTGCACGGTGCCGGTGACGATGTCCACCGGGTCGCCCGAGTCCGGGCGGATGACGAGCTTGCCGTCGCGACCCGTGATCCGGTCCTTCAACTGCGGGAGCGTCTCGGTGATCACCTTGAAGAGGTCGAACCCGTCGCTCACGGCCGACACGATGCCCGTCGGGTACACGTCGAGGATCTGCTCGAAGGTCGCCAGCTCGCCCTCGGCGCCGCGCACGCACATCACGCTGTGCTCGGTGGCCGGGACGCTCGCGGCCACCCAGCCGTTGTCACCCGGGTAGTAGCGGTCGATGAAGTCGAGCGACGGCATCGAGTCGGTGCCGAGGAACGAGAGGAGGTGCCCGGCGCCACCGGCCGCGGCCGACTCGATGCTCGACTGCCCCCGGAAGGAGAAGTCGTGCGCGGCGAAGTCGATGCTGGCCGGGTCGGCGCCGGTGCGGGCGGCCCAGTCCTCCATGAGGTCGCGGTACTCGAGTGCCTTCGTCGCGACGGTCGACGGGTGCCAGATCGAGGCCGACAGGGCCGTCTCGATGTAGTTCGGCAGCCAGAAGAACTCGTCGACGGTGTTCTCGACGGTGAGGGTCGCGACGCCGATCGGGGCGAGGGTTCCCTCGGGGAGCGCGCGGATCTCGAGCGGGAGGTACCCGAGGCGGTGGAGTGCCCGGACGTGGTCGGTGCCGATGTGGTTCGGGCCGAAGTACCCCTGCAGTGCCTGCTCGAACAGGCCGGCGACCTCGTCCTCGTCCGCGGCGAAGAACGGCGCCCACGCCTCGACGAGGGAGCGCTGGATGAACGCCTGCAGGCCGAACACCACGGCGTGCGTCGACTCGGGCATGTGCGCGTTCGAACGGTTCGTCCAGTTGATGAGGATCCGGGTGGTGCCGGCCGGGTAGACCTGCCGGTGCGAGTGCTTGTAGCCGTCGACGGCGAGGAGCGGGGCGATCGGGCTCGGGCCGGTGAGGCGGGGCGCGATGCCGGTGGTGCCGGTCGTGGTGGTGTCGGTCTGCGTCATCGGATCTGCTCCGTCAGGTAGGGGGTGAGTTCGATCGTGCGCAGGCCCTCGATGGCGTTCTGCGCGGGGTAGGAGTCCGTCGTGACGATCTCCCCGAAGTGCTCGGCGAGCTGCGGGGCCCGGCCGGAGAAGACGCCGTGCGACACCCAGAGGCCGAGGCGGTCCTTCGTCAGCCCCGTCGCGGTCGCGAGGCCCATGAACGTGCCGCCGCCGTCGCAGATGTCGTCGACGACGAGCAGGCGACCGGTGTCCGGCAGCGGCTCGCACGTGAAGCCGTCGAGCTTGCCGGTGTCCGGGTTGCGGTGCTTCTCGGCGCGGAACACCGGCAGCCCGCAGGCGTCGGCGACGGCGGAGGCCCGCGCGACCGCGCCCTTGTCGGGGGCGATGATCCCGCTGTAGTCCGAGCCGGCGACGACCTGGTCGCGGACGACGGTCTCGCTCGTGACCACGGTCAGGCGCTCCACCAGGTCGACGATCACCGGCGAGTGCGGGTCGAACGCGATGACCTGGTCGATCCCGAAGCCGTTGACGACGTCCGCGTAGACCTTCGCGCCGAAGGGGAGGCCGCGGTCCTGCCGGGCGCCGGGCAGGTACGGGACGAGGGCGACGGACCGGGATCCGCGCTGCCGGACGGCGTCCGCCCACATGCCGAGCATGAGGAGGTCGTCGCCGTTCGTGCCGCGCAGGGTCGCGATCTCGATGAGGTCCCCCGCGTCGGCGTCGTGTGCGACCTTGACGTGTGCTTCACCCGCGGGGAACCGCATGGTGGAGAACGTCGGTGTCGCCTGGGTGCCCCGGGTGGTCCGGGTGCTGAGTTCGACTGCCATGACCCGACCGTACCACGGTATTTGTCAGTGTGACAAGAACCGGGGTGCGATCAGGGGACCGGAACCTGCACCGACACCAGTTCGCCGTCGCCGAGGTGCACCAGCGCGGAGCCGACCTGCACACGTTCGACGATGCTGCTGCGCGGCAGGCGCATGCCGAGCAGGTCGCCCTCGGTGA
This sequence comes from Curtobacterium sp. GD1, assembly GCF_020882855.1. Taxonomy (NCBI): domain Bacteria; kingdom Bacillati; phylum Actinomycetota; class Actinomycetes; order Micrococcales; family Microbacteriaceae; genus Curtobacterium; species Curtobacterium sp. GD1. The sequence goes on from NZ_JAFEVQ010000005.1 coordinate 34,784, forward strand.
TCGCCTGCGGGCTGAGGAGGGCGCCCGACCGACGTCGTTTCATGTCCACCTGCCAGCCCGTGAACCCGACGCCGAACTCGGCCGTCAACCCCGCCGCGACGATGGCCTGCCCGTTGTCCGCCGCGCTCTTCACGAAGCCCTGCAGCCAGCTCTTCGCGGGTGCGTCCTTGACGAGCTCGGCATCGTCGATGACGAGGACCCGGCGGCCGGGTTGCCCGTCGAACAGCGGCGCGAGGTCGGCCTCGGTGACGTCGACGCCCTCGTGCGCGCCGAGGACGCCGGGTTCGGACGCGAGGGCGCGCAGGGGCGACTGCCGCGGGGTGACGAGCACGATCTCGCCCCCCTCGCGCAGCACCGACCGTGCGATCGACAGCAGGACGGAGCTCCGACCGGACTTCGCGGGACCGCCCACGACGAACGAGCCCGCGGCCGCGAGGTCCGGCCCGATGGCGGTGAGGTCGTCCCCGCCGATGCCGACGAGGCCGAACAGGGCGGCGTCGTCGTCGCGCATCTCCCACGCCCGGTCGAACGGCACCGGCCCGGACAGCTGGTCGACGCGGAACGGCCGACGGGCACGCTCGACCGCGCGGTCGCGCTCGGTCGCGAAGGTCGCGAGCGCGGTGATCGCCGCGGCCTGCGACTGGCCGGTGCCGGCGGCGGCGAGCAGGGCGATCTGCGTCTCGGTGGCCGACTCCGACGCGAACGCCCGTCCGTCAGGGACCTGCTCGGGCAGCTTGCGGGGGTTGAGCGACGCGAGGCCGTAGTCACCGCGATCGGAGAGCCGGAGGACGAGCTTGTCCTCGACCAGGGTCGCCATCCGGCTCGACAGGAGCTGACGGTCCCCGGTGACCACCAGGTGGATGCCGACGCTCGCCCCTTCGCGCAGGAGGGTCATCACCTGGTCCGTCGGTGCGCCGTGGTCGAGTTCGCCGAGCGAGCCGACGAACCCTTCCCACCGGTCGAGCATGAACACGATGTGGGGGAGCCGGTCGGCCGGCACGACCGCCGCCGCCCGCTGCTCGACGATGCTCGCGAACCCGCCGTCGGCGAGGACCTGCTGCCGGCGGGCGAGCTCCTGGGGGAGCTTCGTGAGGAGACGCTGCGCGCGTTCGGTCTGCACGCGCTGCACGACGGCGCCGGCGTGCGGGAGGGCCTGGATCGGCAGCAGCGCTCCGTTGCCGCAGTCGAGCGCGTACACGTGGACGTCGGCTGCCGAGGTGTTCCGGGCGACCGCGGCGGCGATCGTGCGGAGCACCTGCGACCGACCGCTCCGTGGAGCACCCACCACGTAGAGGTGCCCGTCCGAGTCGAGGTCGAGGCTCCGGACGCGCTGCGCCTGCTCGGCCGGGAAGTCCTGCAGCGCGAAGGGCAGCGGGCCGACCCGGGCATCGGTCGTGCTGCTGTCGTCGAGCTCCCACGCCCGGTCGTTCAGGTCGGTGAAGAGCAGCGTCTCCGGCAGGGCGTCGAGCCACGGACGGTAGGGGGCCGGTCCACCGAGCTCGGTCGCCGCCTCGGCCACCGCACCGACGAGCTCCTGCAGGTCGGTGCGTTCCTCTGCCTGCAGCTCCTTCGACTTCGGTGGTGCCGGCGGGGTGGTGCCGAGCGACGACCACGAGACGGCTTCGGCCCAGACCTGCTTGCGTCCGGTCGACAGCCCCGGACGCCGGCCGCCCACCCGACCGGCCTGGAACGGCAGCAGCGCGCCGGCACCGAGCCGGATGTACCCGCGGCCGGGCGTGCTCTTCTGGATCTGCGCCGCGTCACCGGCGTCGATGACATCGGTGCTCTCGCTCGAGTCCGTGACGCGGAGCGCGATCCGGAGGTTCGTGTTGGCGCGGATGTCGTTCGACACGACACCCGTCGGACGCTGCGTGGCGAGGATGAGGTGGATGCCGAGTGACCGTCCCCGCTGTGCGATGTTGACCAGGCCGGTGACGAAGTCCGGGAGTTCGCGCACGAGACTCGCGAACTCGTCGATGACGATGAGCAGGCGCGGCATCGGCGGCAGAGGCTCACCGCGGACGAGGCGGTCGACGTATTCCTCGATGTCCTTCGCGGCGGCGTCGGCCAGCAGGTGCTCGCGGCGACGGAGCTCGGCGCCGAGCGACTCGAGGGCGCGTTCCACCAGGTGCGTGTCGAGGTCCGTCACCATGCCGACCGTGTGCGGCAGCGGCGCGAAGTCGCGGAACGCCGCACCGCCCTTGTAGTCGATGAGGACGAAGTTCATGCCCTCCGGGGTGTTCGTCGCCGCCAGGGACGCGACGATCGTCTGCAGGAGCTCGGACTTCCCCGACCCCGTCGTGCCGGCGACCAGGCCGTGCGGGCCGTCCTTGCGGAGGTCGAACGCGAACGGGCCGTCCAGGCTCTCGCCCACGACCACCTCGGTGGTGCGCGCACGCACGTTCCACTTGCCCGTGATCGCCCGCGCCGTCGGCGGTTCCAGCAGCATCACGTCGAGCAGTCGCGACGACGACGGCAGCCCACCGGCATCGCTCTCGTCGTCGGCGTCGACCATCGGCGCCACCGCCCGGGCGACGGTCTCGAACCAGCCGTCCGGGATGCGGTCCGGTCGGACGTCGGTGACCGTCGCCTGACGCTGGGCGGCGACACGGATGCGCTCCGGACCCACCGTGACGACGACCGAGCACTCCTCGGGCAGCAGGCGTGCCTCTTCCTCGATGCAGATCGCCCGGACACCGACCGCTGGGCCCTCCTTGAGGATGCGGATCAGGCCCGGCAGTGCGCGCAGCCGTCGAGCGCCGTCGAGCACCACGACCACGTCGGGACCGGGGATCCCCCGCACGTTCGACTCGCGCATCGCCCGCTGCCGTGCGTCGATGAGCTGCCCGATCTCGGCGACCCGCGCGCCCAGCGTCTCGGCGTCGTTGCCGATCGCGATGACGGCGTCCTGCCCGAAGCCCGGTCGCGCCTGCGGCACCCATCGCAGCCAGGCCCACTCGTCGGCGGACTGCGCGTCGGTGAGCACCACGAACTGGGTGTCCCGCGGGCTCTGCAGCACCGCGAGCTGCGCCACGAGCCACGACGTGAGGTGCCTGGTGTGCTCGTCGCGCCCGGCGACACCGACCACGCCGTGCTCGCCGAGGTCGACGACGACCGGCACGTCCTCGGCCAGCTTGTCGACCGCCCGCCGGTGCTCCAGCGCTGCCGGGTCCTCGAGCACGACGCCGGACGGCACGTCCGCCGTGCCGACGCGCAGCGTGAGGTAGTCGGGGTCGGTCCGCCGACGCTCCCACAGCCGGGCGCGACGGCGCAGGGCGATGTCGAGCACCGTCGCCGGATCGGGCGCGCTGGTGCGTGACTCGCGCTGGTACCGGACCACTGCCTCCAGGGCGTCCGCCTCGACCGCCTTCTTCGTCTCCTCGTACTCGGCCACCCGCTGCCGGTGCGTCTTCTTGCCGTTGCGGCGGTCCCACCAGGCGTTGCCGAACATGATGATCGGCGACATGAGGCCGAAGGCCAGGTACGCGACGTTGTGGAAGATCGAGATCATCACGGCCGCCATGCCGAGCGGCGCGAGCGCCGCGATGATCGGGATGGAGCGGCGCGACTGCTGCCCCGGCGCCGCCGGCAGCTTGAAGACCGTCGGGGTCTCCTCCGGCAGCAGACGCGGCGGCCGGGTGTAGTCGAGCGTCCCGCCACCTGGTGTCAGCGTGATCGCCGCCCGGTCGGCGTCGGGGACCGCGACCGACAGCAGCGTGTCGCCGATCGTGACGACGCTGCCGGGCTCGACGGGCGTCTCCTCGTCGAGCTCCGTACCGTCGAGGAGGACGCGCGAGCCGCGTGTCGGGATGATCGAGAACCGCCGGTTGAGGTCGAGGCGCAGGATCGCCGCGTACTCCGGGGCGGTGCGGTCCGGCAGGTGCACCGTGGCGTCCGGAGCGGAACCGACGTGTGCGATGCCCGCGTCGAGCACCACGACCGTGCCGGCTCCGGGCCCGCCCACGATGCGGACGCTCGGCAGGTCGGCCGGCAGCGGGAGGACCGGCGCGGGGGCGCCGAAGGTCAGGCGGGACCCCTCGCGCAGGACACCGTCACCGAGCCGGGCGTGCGGGGTCGTCGGGACGGCGTCGACCGCGACCTCGACGATGGACTCGGCGCTCAGGCCGAAGCGACGGGCGACGATCTCGACGACCTCGCCGAGGACGGTGTCCTCGTCGCACTCGACCACGAAGTCCGCGGTGGCGTCGGTCGGCAGGTGGGTAGCGGTGAACGTCAGGCGCACGCGGCACCTGCCACGTCGTGGGTCCTGGTCGTCGCGGAGCACCCCGTCGAGGCCCCCCGCAGCGTCGTGCTGCCGCTCATGGGTCGATTCTCGCAGGTTCCTGCGACGTGCAGGCCGGGTTGCGTCCGGCTTGTGGATGGGCGGTCGGACTGGAGGCGCGGTGTGGGGGAGCGGGTCGGCTCACCTGCGACGCGTCCAGCCTTGCGCTCACCTCGCGTTGTGGATGCGTCGGACGAACGCCTCCAGGGACGTCTCAGCGGCAGCGAAGGCTGCAGCATGATCGCCGAGACCGGTGACCGTGATGGTCAGGGTGCCGGATCGGAAACGCCAGCAGCGCGCGACCACGGCTCCCGTCGCATCGACGAACGGCCACGTCTCCGCTGTCTGCTCCCACACCGTCTGGGCGCCGGCGCGGAGGCCCTCGAAGGGCGGGATGCCGGTACCGTCCAGTCTGTCCCCGGTCGCGGTGACGGAGACGGTCGTCGTGTCCGTCGGGGATGTGAGTTGCGGGCGGAAGAACGCGAACCGGAGGTCGGGCGCGCTCATCCTGCAGTGCTGCTCGAGCGACCCAGCGGTCAAGATGACCTCCACGGTCTTGAACGGTCGCACGTACCAGGGGAAGAGCCGGTAGGTAGTCGAGTTCGCCCAGCGCTTCGGCTTGCCCCGGACGTCCTCCGGCATCGGGACGACCAACCAGTCCGCTCCGGCGAGGCCCTCGAGGTCGGGGAGGCCGACGGGCGTCGGGTCCGCGGCGCCGCTCATGACGTCGCCCGGAGTTCGAGGCTGAGCGCGAGCCGGTCCACGTGCGGCAGCGCGAGATCGACGTTGCTCTCGTGCGCGATCACCGATGTGAGCACGGCCGTGCGGGAGAGCGATTCGTCGGAGAACGGCTGCACCCATCGGACCGAGGTCTTGACGGATCGTCTCCGGAGGAACCTGCTCGGTTCCGAAGTGTGTCTGAGCAGGATCCGTGTGGCGGTACCCAGCGCGGTGCGTGTCGTCGTGACCTCGGGGTCAGCAGTGAGCGATCCATCGCGGCGCTCCGCCCAGGAGTCGTCGATCACGAAGTCGGCCGCTCCGTCTCCGACGAGGTAGTGCACCGCGGTGTGCGCGATGACGTGCACTGACGGTCTGTTCGTGGTGAGGACGGCGAAGTCCGGCGCCTCGAACGTGTCGCGGTACCGAGCAAGGTCGCTGAACTCGCGCACGAGGCGGGCACGGTCCCTCGACGACACGGCCGTCTCCGCGAAGCTCACCGCGCGAGTGGCAGCGGCCGTCCCGACTTCATCCGGCGCCCCGGGCTCGATGAACGTCCAGGCGTCGATCGGCCGGAAGTGCAGGTTCTTCATGATTCCTCTCCTCGTGATGCGCCGCTGAGCCACCACCGGTGGAGCGCCAGTGGGCCGCTCCCGTTGATCAGTGCTCGACGCCGGTACGCCACCCAAGCGAGACCGGGGAGGGCCATCGCGAGCAAGACGGCTGCGACGACGAGGTCCCAGCGCTGGGCCGGAACGGTCCAGAGCAGGGTCAGCAGCGAAGCCAGCACGACGATCGTCAGCGCTGCGGACCGTCCGCTCATCCGGTTGGGCTTGTCGACCGCGACTCTCGTCGGGTCGCCGACGCGCACAGACGTCTCCGTCCAGCCCGGCCAGCAGGTGAGGCCGACGTTCGTCGCAGCGAGCGCGAGGCACAGTGCACCGGCCCAGGGCAGTCCCGCGGCGAACGACGTCGCAGAACCCAGGACCGGCAACATGGTTGCGACGAGGACCGGCGTCACCCGTGCGACCCCGAGCTCGTTGCAGGACGACAGCGATCCCTTCGCGATGTCCAGGCTGGATCGGGTGTCGAGGCGCTGCGCCGGAGAAGACCGCACGTCCGGTTGATGCGCCGTCAGGATGCCGGATGCGTTGAAGAACGCCGTCAGCTGGTCGGGTCCGTCCGGGTACCAGGTCGCTGCATCCAGTTCTGCGCGAACGGTACCGGAGCCGTCGACCAGCAGAGCAGTGCGACGAGCGTGGTCGGTGAACACCACACGGCTGACCGCCATCGGGGACAGCGTCGAACTGGGAGTCTCCAGACGGCGCCACATGCCCTGGCCGTCGGTGAGCTCCAGCTGCTGACCACCGTTGACCGACAGCGATGCCGTACTCGTGAACCAAGCTGGTCCGTGTGGTCGGATCGCGTCAGTCGGTTCCCTCGTGATCCGTCGCCTGCCGATGATCACCGAGAAGGCAGCGACGACGACAGCGATCGATGCCGCGATCTGTGGGAGGCTCCACAACTCCCAGAGCAGGCGATGCGCCGTCGCTGCCACGACGAGCGCGGAGGCGACGGAGAGCGGGATGAGCGCACCACCCCCGAGGACCGCCACGCGCACGAGGAGCTCGGCACGGGTGAAGAACGCCGGTGGCCGAGGAAGGATGACCGTGGGACGTGGGGTTCCGTTGAGCGTTGCCGATGCTCCGTACCGCTGGATCAGCAACGCGAGACCGCTCGAATCGAGTGCGGTGGACAAGAGCGTCGGGCTCGACGGCGTGATCCACCAGTCGTCGATCGGCACGATGAACTCGCGTCCGTGCTCGTCGCGGATCGCGACGGCTCCGTTGCCGGGACTCGCGACGATCGAGCGCGGGACGTCCGACCAGTCGAGGGCCCAAGCGGCCACGATCCGCCCGGTGAGCGCGAGGTGGCCCGTCGACCGCACGCCGTACAAGCGGTCGTCCACGACAGCGAGTGACTCCAGCTGACCCCGCGCGGCACGTCGGTCGCTCAGCACGGCCGCGTGGGCGACCGTCTCCGCCCCGTCGATGACGCTCACCCCCAGTCGATGCGCAGGTCGCGGAGGAGCTCATCGAGCATGGGCCGAGCGAGGGCGCTGTCGTTCTCGTCCGGGACGAAGAAGGACACGACCACCGTGAGCTCGTTCAAGCCGTCGACGATGGGGATGATCGCACGAACGACCTGCATCACCGGCCGCCCCCGGCCGCCGGTGCTACGTTCCCGCATCTCCACGAGCGTTGCACGGCCGACGGGCAGGTCGAGTGTCCCGACACTGGCGTCGCCGATGCCGGACGCCCGCGGTGCACGAGCGTCGTCGATGAAGGTGTCCGCGCGGTCGACACCGGCGACGGTGTGCACGACCGTGTACGCGATCGCTCGGACCGTCGGCGCCGTGGTCGAGAGCACGAAGCAGGTCTCCGCCTTCGCCGCGGTCTGGAAGGCGGCGATGTCACGCACGACCGTTCGGAGCACCGTGCGTTCTCGACGCTTCGGCCGCTGCTTCGCCTGCGCGAGCGCATGCTCCACCGCTGCGTCGGTGACCTCGTCGACCTCACCCTCGTCGTCGAGCAGCGTCCACGCGCGGTTGTAGTTCCACAGCAGGCGAGTCATTCGTCTCCTCTCGGGGCTCCGATCACGATCCACCGTCCGAGCCCGACCGGTGCCTTTCCCCGCTCTGCGCGACGGCGACGGAACGTCAGCCACGAGACCAGGGGGACGGCGAGCACCAGGAGCAGGATGCTGGTCGCAGAGAAGATGTTGCCCTGCTCGAAGTACCAGACGGCGACAGCTGCTCCGATGAGCGGGATGCCCACAGCGACGAGGTGGCGTCGGGTGAGCGCTGGCTGGTCCGGACGTCCGTGCTGTTCCGGACGGATGCGAGCGACGGGGAGGCGCGAACTCGATTCGACGACGAAGACCGCGGCGACCGTTGCGACCGCGATGGCGGCGAACAGCGCCGTGACGATCGTCGCGGTGTCCCCGGGGCCCGCCGAACGAGCCCCGGCGAGCACGACCGTCGTGAAGGCCGACGATGCGAGGAACGGGTACGCGGGTACGGCGCCCAGGACGTTCGGCAGCATCAGCGACGACGGGCCGACGCGGCTGCTGCGCATCTCGTCAAGCGCGAGCGCGGGCTGGTTGCGCAGATCGTCGGATGCGACGGTGAGGACACCGAGACGCTGCAGGAACTCTCGGAGGACGAGTGCCTCGTCCGGCGACGGCGCCCACAGACGCAGCGGCAACTGCGCGCGGACGGTGTCCGTTCCGTCGATGAGCAGCACTCGAGGGTCCTCGTCGTGGACGAACGCCGCGCGCACCACGGCATCCGGCCCGAGATGCCGATCCGGTGTTGCCAACCGTTGCGCGATGCCCTGCCCGTCGACGAGGACGAGACCCTGGTCGTCCGCGCTGATCGACGCCGCGTTGCGGAACCAGGAGGGGCCGGCCACAGGCCGGAGTGCCGGCGCGTCGGCGCTCCTGGGCCGACGCCTGCGCCCTGCGGCGACGACCAGCACCACCAATGCGTTGGCGGCGGCTGCACCGGCCGAGATCCATCCGAAGGCCGGGGCGTCGGGGGTGCGGGTCATCGCCAGCACGATCGGGCCGAATGCATCCGTCAGGAATGCGCCGAGTCCGAGCAGGATGACGACGACCAGGATCTTCTGAATCCTGCGGCGTCGCCGCTCATCCGTGGGTGTCAGGACGTGGGCCGAGGCGAAGTGGCCGGGCGGTGGATCATCGGTGCCGAAACGATCGAGCAACGCGGCGAGACCGCTCGAGCGGAGTGCGAGTTCCTTCGGCACGATGGAGACGGGAGCCATCCACCAATCGTCGATCGGAACGAGGTAGAGGCTGCCGCTCACGTCCTCGATCAGCACGGCGCCGTTGCTGGCTGTGGGCGCGAGGTGCCTCGGGAGGACGTCGCCGTTCAGGAACCAGGCGCGGGCGACGGTGTCCGTCGTCGTTCGTTCACCGCCCTGGTCGAGGACGACGAGCCGATCTCGCTCGTCGATGACGAGCCGGATGGCACTGGTCGCAGCGGCCGCCCGGTCGCTCGACGCGGCAGGGCGGGCAAGGGTTTCAAGCATCGATGACGATCTTCGCAGCGAGGGCGTCGATGCCTGCGATCAACAGCTCGGCGAGTGCGGGTTCGGCGCTGCTCGATGAGAGGACGACGAGCTCGTCACCCACGACCCAGGACCACGATGCTTGGACCACGACGAAGGCTGCGCCGTCCGGCCGTTCCAGCGCGAGGCGTTGGACCAGTCGCAGCGCGTCGCCGCTGCTCGTGGGGAGCATCGATTCCTCGATCGGCCCGATCGGATCAGGCGCACGGAGGCCAGCCCGGGCGACCCCGGCGGGACGGCCGTCGAGCGGGGCCGTGCGGACGGCGACCCAGCCGACCTCGCGCGAGTCCTCGAGGACCGTCCAGGCTGCTGCTGCATTCGTTTCGTTGAGGAGTCTGATGATCGTCGGCGCACTCGAGGGATCACGACGATGCGCTTCGAGGTCGAGTGGACGGAGCGTGTCGGTCGGTGGCCATGTGAACTTCATCGCCCGCCGTCCCAGGCGAAGCCGGTCATCAGGATGTCGAAGTGTGCAACGCGCTCGTCCACGAACGGATCGCCCGCGCACTGGAACGAGATCAGCGCGAAGGAGCCGTGCTCCTGCGGCACCGGCAGGAGGTAGTCCACGCGAGTCGTCCTCGCTGGCCCGCCTGATCCCGATGCAGCGAGGAACGCCGCGGCGATGTCACCGGGGAGCGACGCCGGCAGCGATCCTCCTCCGTCGATCTCTCCTTCGGACCGCGCCCGGAGTGCTTCCCCCGCGGGCAACTCCGTGAGCGTCGTCGATGCACCGAGCACCGGAGCGACCGCAGGGAGTTCGAGATCGGCGATCGTCGGTCCGAGGTAGACCACACCGACCGTGAACAACATGTTCATCGGCACTCCGCCGAACTGGCCGTCGAAGAAGTACAGGTCCGTCGTCCCCGCGTTCGCCATCGTGCTGAAGGCGGAGCGGATGTCGTCGCGCGCGCGGCGCCGTGCCTCCACAGCCGTCGGGTCGTCCCCACCGCGGAGGACCAGGTGACGATCGGCGAACGCTCGCGAAGCGCGCTTCGGATCGCCGTCGACCGGGTACCGGTACCACCCGTCGGGCAAGAGGACTCGGTACTGCGTCACAGGGAACCGACGTGGATCTCGCTCTTCGACTTCCAGTACCCGTTCCAGTCCGTGGCGGCGGAGACGACGTTCACCACGGGTTCCGGCAGATCCGGGAGACCGGGAAGTCCGGAGCCGGCGACGACACCGTTGGCCAGCGCTGCGCGCGTCGCTGCCTCGCGTGCGAGGGCGGAATCCGGCGCGAGCTTGAGGACCTGAGCGGTCTCCATCAGACCGCCGGTCACGTACGTGTCGAGCAACGCCGTGAGGGGCTTCCGTCCGACCGCTTCTGCCTCCCGGATGCCGGCATCGCCACCCCGGAGGAACGCACTCAGCTCGCCGCCCACTCCGGCGTTCGCGTTTCGCGCCGCAGCGGCAGCCGATGCTGCACGTGTCTCTCCCACTGCGCCCCGCAGCAGCCCCATCGCGGAGCCGGCGTACTTGGCGGCACCGAACCCGACCCCGGCCAGTGCGAAGCCGAGGGCGTCCTTGCCGACGTCCCCCGCGCTCGCGTCACCCGCCACCGCCTGCGTTGCCGTGATCAGCAGCTTCGCGCCGGCCACAGCGAGCCCGATGGCGGCGATCACCGGGAGCGCCACGGGGAAGAAGATGGCCGCGACCACGGTGACGACCAGAAGGACGGCGCCGACGGCGTCGAGCGCATCCTTGATGACGTTGAGCACGCCGCGCGCCCCGTGGATGGCCTGCTTCACGTGGTCGAACCAGCCGTCCTTCAGCCCGTCGTCCGCGCCCTGTCGGATGCGATCGGCGACCCGACCGGCCAGCTCCCCGTACTCGCCCTCTTCGCCGAAGGGCCCGGCGAGCCGGTGGATGATCGCCTTCGCCGCGTCGATGTCGCCCTGCGCCGCACTCAGCGCCCGGTCCTGCGCGTCGACCTGGTCCTGGTGTTCCGGACTGTCGGCCTCGGCCGTGATGGTCTGGTTCGCGGCAGCGCGGTGCGCGTCCCGCGCGTCCTGCGCCTGCAGCAGGGCTGCGTCGGCCTCGCGCTGGAGCCCCTCGAGCCCGTCCGCCCACTGGTCGAGCGCGGCGGCGAGCTCGGTGTAGCGGCCCTTGGCCTTCTCGATGGCGCCGGCGAGGTCTCCGGCGGAGTCGCGGAACTTCGTCCCCGACTCGCTCTCCCAGCCCTCGCCGTCCTTCAGGCTGTTGAGGCGGTTGACCTGCTCGGTGATGGCCTGCTCGATCGAACGGGCACCGGAGGCGGACTGCCGGATCTCGGCCGGGTCGCCGGGCACCGGGTCGAGCTGCATGTCGACGGCGCTCCAGTCGCTGGGCCGTGCCATCAGCTGTCCTTCCCGAGGATCTTGTTCGCGAGCTCGACCTCGGTCTGGGTGAAGCCGTCGTGCGCGCTCTCGGCCATCTCGGCCACGGCCTTGATCGACTCCTGGAGGCGCCCGCGCCGGATGTCCCAGTTGCCGGCGAAGTCGTCGATCGCACTGCCGACCGTCATCGAGCCGATGCCGGTCTTGTAGTCGGATGCGGCAGAGGCGACGTGTTGGAAGTCGCCGTGCAGCCTCGAGAGGTCGGATGCGAGATTCCCGATCAGGTCGAGATCGAGCTTGATGGTGCCGGCCACGGTTCCCCCGGTGGATTCCTACTGCTGCTGGTCGTTCGACGCCGCCCCTGCGGCGAGAGCGGTGGCCGGCACCCCCAGGCGCCGGCCACCGTCGTGCTGGTCCTGACTAGCCGATGCTCGAAGCGAGCTGCTCGTCCGTCGACTCGAGCGTGTTCGCCGCGCTCTCGAGGAACCCGGCCATGCCGTCGATCGCCTGGATCGTCTGCGTCGCGCCGGAGTTGAACTCCGAGTACGTCGCGTCGAACGCCTTGGACGACTTGTCGGTGACGTAGCCCGACGACACGAGGTTGTCGATCTGGCTCTTGAGCTGGCTCAGCTGGTCCTCGATGGACTTCTGGCCGTTGCGCAGCTGCGAAGCCTGGTTGCGGAGATCGTCGTAGGTGACGTTGACGTTTGCCATGTGCATACCCTCCCGATGCGGTATTTGATGTACCGGGAGCCCCCCGGCGGTTCGACGATACTTGATTCCGTTGCATCTCGCACCAGGTGGGGACAAGAACCAGAACGAGGGGTACACCGTGGCACGACGTCGCAAGGACGAGGGGACACCGGAGCGTCCGGTCGTCACCCACGCCGAGGTCGAGCGCGATCGGCAGGCCGGTCACCTGTCGCGGGCGTGGGTGCTGCCGAGCGCACCGGTGTCCGACCGCGAGCCGGACGCCGTGGTGCACACCGACCAGCCGCTCCCCACGATCGGCGTGGTGCCGCGGCTCGTGCTCGAGGTGGCACCGGGCAACGTGGTGCCGCTCGACCAGCCGGTGGTCCTGGGGCGCAAGGTCGCGACGGCACCGGGACGGCGTGCGGTGCTGCTCGACGACCCGGGTCGTTCGGTGTCGCGCGAGCACGCCGCGATCCGGCCGACGGGCGACGGTGGACTCGTGGTCGAGGACCTCGGCTCCGCGAACGGCACGGTGGTGGTCCGGGCGTCCGGGGCGCAGGAGCCGAGCGTCGGTGGCGCGCAGGTCGTGGCCCGACCCGGTGACGTGGTGATGGTCGGCGACTACGCCGTCCGGGTCCTCGCCGGCTGACCCCCGGCCGCGTACCGCCGCATCGCGCGCAGGAGCAGCGGCCCCGGCAGCCGCAGCAGCCACCCGGGCAGGATCGCCCGGGCGACCCGTACCCGGCGCACGGTCCGCCGGAAGCGCCGCTGTTCGCGCGGCCCCCACGCGAAGCCGTACTGCGACCGGAGGGCGTCCGGGAGCATCCCGACGGTGACGACCCGCACGAGCGGCATCGCGGCCCGCACCCACAGCGGCGCGAGCCGGGGGTGCAGCAGGTCGCGCACGACGCCGCGGGCGTCGTCGGTGACGCGGAGCCCGGCGAGCGTGCGGGTCCAGTAGCGGTCGAAGTCGGCGACGGTCGCCGGCCAACGGTCCGCCGGCACGCGCAGCGCGGTGCCGATCGGGGCGTAGGCGTCGAGCACGCGTCCGGCGAGCGCGGGTCCCGCTGGCGTGCCGAACAGCTCGTGGGCGCGCATCGCGGAGTCGTACAGGGTCGCGGCCACCCAGAGCTGCCGGTCCACGTCGTCGGCTCCGGCGACCGGCCGGTGGGCGCGGTCCACGAAGCCGGCCGCGACGGCAGCGTCGGCGTCGGTGCCGACCACCACCGCGTACACGAACGTGAGGGTGTGGGCGAGCCGTTGCTGCGGCCGTCGAGCGAAGTCCGAGTGCCGGCGGACCCCCGCTGCGACCACGGGGTCGGCGATCTGGAGCAGGATGGCGCGGCCTCCGGCGGCCACGGGCGTGCTGTCGGCGAGGAACCGACGCAGGTCGCGTTCCGGGACCCCGCCCGAGGACGGACTGGAGGGACGGTGCGGGCCCGGCCCCGTTCCTCCCGTCCGGCGACCGCTCACGGTCGTGGCCCGCGCCGTCCGGCGCGGAGGCGGGGGAGCACGTCGATCACGATGGCGGCGGCGAGCGCGAGCGTCCCGCCCACCAGCGCGGCGACGAGGAACGCCGCGCTCCCGACCTGCCCCGTGGCGGCGGCGACCAGGACGGCGACCAGCCAGATCGCCGGGAGCGGCCAGAGGTGGCTCGGCGATCCGGCGACCACCGCGAGCAGCACCCCGGCGACGACCAGCGGCACCCAGAGCACGTTCGTGCCGCACGGTGGTCCGTACGTGCCCGGACCGCAGTCGGTCACACCGGACCGGACTCCCGTGTGTGCTGCGGCCGCGACGAGCAGGAGCGATGCGAGGGCCAGCAGCCGAGCCACGGCGGGCATGCTGCGGACACTGTCCTGGACGCGACGGAGCACGGCCCGATCGTACTGGGCCGTGCTCCGTGGGGGCCGTCGGTCAGAGGGGCTTCGTGCCGAGGTCGTTGCCGAGGTCGGGGCGGTCCTCGTCGTCGTCGTGCTCCCACAGGTCGGGGGACCCCTCGCGCGGCGAGCCACCGGTCGGCCCGTCGTCGGTACCGTCACCGGGCTGCGGCTCGACGGTCTCGCCGGCGACGGCGTCGTTCGTGACGGTCTCGAGGGACTCCTCGGACTCGTCCACCTCGTACGGGCCGACGTGCTCGCGGTCGACGTCGTCGTCGCGACGCTGCTGGGCCTCGAAGTCGTCGACGGGGCTGATGCCGGGATCGCTCATGGTGGTTCCTTTCCGTTGCGGGCTTCCTGCCTACCCGTCAGGCCTCGACGAGCGTCCGGTTTCGTGTCGTGTTCACCCGGGGGACACCTGCCGGTCACGCCGCCAGGGCAGCATCGCGGGTGCTCGGGGGAGTGGAGCGCGGTCGCCGACGGGTGGTCGAGCGACCGCGCCTTCCCCGCCCGGGCGATCCCGGCGGGTCAGAGCCGTTCGAGCAGGTCGTGCCGCTCGATGTCGGCCAGCGCGAGCGTGCGGTAGCCGGCGGACTCGAAGAACACCGTGATGCGGTCCTCCTCCGTGCTCATCACGACACCGGTGCCCCACTCGGCGTGCTCGACCCGGGCGTCCGGCGGCCAGGCCGTGTCGTTGGCGCCGTCGGCGACGTGTGCGGCGGCCTCGTAGGCCGTCCCCGACGAACAGGTGTCGCAGTTCCCGCACGGTTCCGGCAGCTCGTCCCCGAAGTAGCCGAGCAGGAACTGCCGCCGGCAGCCGGTCGTCTCGGCGAGCTGGCGCATCATCGCGATCCGGGACTCCTCGACCCGCTCCCGCTCAGCGGCGCGGTCCGCGGCGGCACGGGCCGCACGGCCGGCGTCCCGAGGACCGTCCGGCACCCGGGCGATCCCGTCCACGTCCTCGCGCAGGGCCCGGGCGTCGAGCAGGGCGTTGAGCGCGCGACCCGCGGTCCGGCCGGAGAGGCCCGAGGCCTCCTCCACCGCCGAACGGGGCGACGAGCCGGTGGCCGGGACGGCGTCGAACACGGCGCGGACCGAGGCGGGCCGCGGTGCCCCGGACGCGAAGAACGTGCGCAGGCCGAAGTCCTCGGCGCGGTAGTGCAGGGTGGCGCCGGCGGGTTCGGCGTCCCGTCCTGCACGCCCGATCTCCTGGTAGTAGGCGTCGATCGACTCGGGCACGTCGGCGTGCACGACGTACCGGACGTCCGGCTTGTCGATGCCCATGCCGAACGCGCTGGTCGCCACCACGACGTCGACGTCGCCGTCCAGGAACCCGGTGTGCACGGCCTCCCGCTCCCGGATCGGCATGCCGGCGTGGTACGGCCGGGCCCGACGACCCCGGGCGGCGAGCGCGTCCGCGTACTCCGTGGTCGCCGCACGGGTCGCGACGTAGACCACGGTGGCGCCGTCGAGCTCGGCCACCTGCTCGACCACGGCCGCGCGCTTCTCGGCGTCCTCGGCGTGCCGGACGACCTCGAGCCGGATGCCGGGCCGGTCGAAGCCCGACGCGAGCACGAACGGGTCGCGCATGCCGAGCCGTTCGACGATGTCGTCCCGCACCGGAGCGGAGCCGGTCGCGGTCAGCGCGAGCACGGGCGGACGGCCGAGACGCTCCGCGACCTCGCCGAGCGCCAGGTAGTCCGGGCGGAAGTCGTGGCCCCAGGACGAGATGCAGTGGGCCTCGTCGACGGCGAGCAGCACGACGCCGGCGTCGCGGAGTCGCTCGAGCACGTCGTCCTTCGCGAGCTGTTCGGGCGCCAGGAACACGTAGCCGACCGCACCGGCGGCGACCGCGTCCCAGGCCTCGGCGACGGCGCGGGCCTTCCTCGTGGCGTTCATCGCGACGGCGCGGGGAGCGCCCTCGTGGTGCTCGAGTCCGACGACCTGGTCCTCCTGCAGGGCGACGAGGGGCGAGACCACGACGACGACGCCGTCCAGCTCGATGCCGGCGACCTGGTAGATCGCGGACTTCCCCGATCCGGTCGGCATCACGGCGAGCGCGTCACGCCCGTCGAGCACGGCGTCGATGACGGATTCCTGGTCGGGGCGGAGGTGCCAGCCGAACACGTCGGCGGCGCGGGTACGGAGGGCGTCGTTCACCGTTCCACACTGCCGGGCGGACGCTGGGGGACCGTTCGACGGGTGCGCCCAGCGGATCGGGCGGGGCGGAGGTGATCCGCGCCTCCCGACCGACGGGTGCGCGCGACGTGACGGGCGCGCACCGGGCGTCCACCTGCCGGCGCTAGGCTGGCTCCCGGCCGTTGTCTCGACATCGAGCGACCCTCGATGGTGAGTGTGGCGACCGGGTAACCGATGCCGATCGCACGGAACGTGCGGGAAGAAGAACAGCGTGGATCTTTTCGAGTACCAGGCCAGGGACCTCTTCGAGTCCTACGGCGTCCCCGTGTTGCAGGGGATCATCGCCGACACCCCGGACGAGGCGAGGGCGGCGGCCGAGAAGATCGGCGGAGTCGTCGTCGTCAAGGCGCAGGTGAAGGTCGGCGGTCGCGGCAAGGCCGGCGGCGTCAAGGTCGCCAAGACCCCGGACGAGGCCTACGAGCACGCCCAGGCGATCCTCGGCCTCGACATCAAGGGCCACACGGTCAAGCGGGTCATGATCGCCCAGGGCGCGGACATCGCCGAGGAGTTCTACTTCTCGGTGCTGCTCGACCGGGCGAACCGCTCGTACCTCTCGCTCACGAGCGTCGAGGGCGGCATGGAGATCGAGCAGCTCGCCGTCGAGAAGCCCGAGGCCCTCGCCCGCGTCGAGGTGGACCCCCTGACGGGCATCGACGCCGCAGCCGGTCGTGCGATCGCCGAGCAGGCCGGGTTCCCGGCGGAGCTCGTGGACCAGGTCGCCGACGTCTTCGTCAAGCTCTACGACGTCTACAAGGGCGAGGACGCGACCCTCGTCGAGGTGAACCCGCTCGTCCGCACGGGCGACGGCCAGATCCTCGCGCTCGACGGCAAGGTCTCGCTCGACGAGAACGCCGACTTCCGGCACGAGGGCCACAAGGCGCTCGAGGACACCGCGAGCGAGGACCCGCTCGAGGCCAAGGCGAAGGCCCACGGTCTCAACTACGTCAAGCTCGACGGCCAGGTCGGCGTGATCGGCAACGGTGCGGGGCTCGTCATGTCGACGCTCGACGTCGTCGCCTACGCCGGTGAGCGCCACGGCGGCGTGAAGCCCGCCAACTTCCTCGACATCGGCGGCGGCGCCTCGGCCGAGGTCATGGCCAACGGCCTCGACGTCATCCTCGGCGACCCCCAGGTGAAGAGCGTCTTCGTGAACGTCTTCGGCGGCATCACCGCCTGCGACGCCGTCGCGAACGGCATCGTCGCCGCGCTGGGCATCCTCGGCGACGCGGCCACCAAGCCGCTCGTCGTGCGCCTCGACGGCAACAACGTGGAAGAGGGTCGTCGGATCCTGGCGGAGGCAGCACACCCGCTCGTCACCGTCGCCGCGACCATGGACGACGCGGCCGAGCAGGCCGCCGAACTCGCCGCCGCAGCGGCCTGAAGGGACTGACCATGTCGATCTTCCTCAACAAGGACTCCAAGGTCATCGTCCAGGGCATCACCGGCGGCGAGGGCACCAAGCACACCGCGCTCATGCTCAAGGCCGGCACGCAGGTCGTCGGTGGCGTCAACGCCCGCAAGGCCGGCACCACCGTGACCCACGGCGACGTCGAGCTGCCGGTGTTCGGCTCCGTGCGCGAGGCCATCGACACCACCGGTGCCGACGTCTCCATCGTCTTCGTGCCGCCGGCGTTCGCGAAGGACGCCGTGACGGAGGCCATCGACGCCGAGATCCCGCTCGTGGTCGTCATCACCGAGGGCATCCCCGTGCAGGACTCCGCGGAGTTCTGGGCACACGCCAAGGCCCTCGGTGGCAAGACCCGCATCATCGGCCCGAACTGCCCCGGCATCATCACCCCCGGGGAGTCGCTCGTCGGCATCACCCCGGCGACGATCACCGGCAAGGGCCCGATCGGTCTCGTCTCGAAGTCGGGCACGCTGACCTACCAGATGATGTACGAGCTGCGTGACCTGGGCTTCTCGACCGCCATCGGCATCGGCGGCGACCCGGTCATCGGCACCACGCACATCGACGCGCTCGCCGCGTTCGAGGCCGACCCCGAGACCGAGGCGATCGTCATGATCGGCGAGATCGGCGGCGACGCCGAGGAGCGTGCGGCCGACTACATCAAGGCGCACGTCACCAAGCCGGTCGTCGGCTACGTCGCGGGCTTCACCGCGCCCGAGGGCAAGACGATGGGTCACGCCGGCGCGATCGTGTCCGGCTCCGCCGGGACGGCCGAGGCGAAGAAGCAGGCGCTCGAGGCCGCAGGGGTGCGTGTCGGCAAGACGCCGTCGGAGACGGCGGCGCTGCTGCGCGAGGTGGTCGCAAGCAAGTAGCGCTCGCGGGTCCGGACGGACGGACGGGAGGCGCGGTGCCGGCTGGCACCGCGCCTCCGGTCCGTCAGGCAGGCACGTTCAGCGGCACCGGGCTCGCGCGCATCGTGTCGACGAGGTGGGCGGGCCACGCGGCGGCGATCTGCCGGTCGTTGCCGGAGCCGTCGACGTTCGCCGAGGCGAGGGTCTGACCGCCGTCCGGCAGGTGGAGGAAGTCGCGATGGGTGAACGCGCCGGTGACCTTCGCGGCCGTCCCGGTCTCGACGGCGACCCGGTGGAGCCAGACGTCGTCGGCCGCCGGCGAGAGTCGCATGAACTCGCCGTGGCGGTCGCGCAGCGCCTCGAGCATCTCGGGGGTCATCGCGTGGCCCCGGGTCCCGGTGGCGAGGTTGCGCGGGGACGCCGGGCCGCGCTGCACCTCGGCCCAGGATGCGTACGGGGCGAGCCCGGCGCCGGCGAACGTGACCTCGCGCGAGCGGTGCGCCGTGTTCGTGGTCGGGTCGGTGGCGTGTGCTGACATCAGTCGGGCGAGCCACTCGCGCGGGTACATGAGGTCGTCGTCGGCGGTGACGAGCGGGACGTCGTGGGTCCGGAGGGACTGCACGTACGGGTAGTACTTGGTGTGCGGCCGGTAGCCGGGCGTCGACCGGAGCTCGAGGCCGCGGCGGACGAGGCGGCGGAGTCCCTTCGGCGGGTCGGCCACGGCGTCGGCGTCGTCGAGCCAGAGGACGAGTCGACTCGGCAACACCGTGCCGGCCGCGATGCTCTCGATCGCCAGGTGCACGGTGGCGATGCGTCGGCCGTGGCTCGTCAGGCTCACCGCCGGGCCGTCCGCGGCGCCGAAGACGGGAGCCGCGGTGGTCAGGTTGCGCAGCGCCAGCGTCGCTGCACGCTGGAGCTTCCGACTTCTGATTCCCTGATACATCACATGACAATGGTGCCGCACGCGGTCCCGCCGCACAAGGGCCGATCCTGCGCGGTGTCCCGCGCGGCTGCCCGACGAAGCGGGTCGCGGCACGTATCCTCGCTGCGATGAACCGCCTGGGAACCGCAGTGCTCGCCGCGATCGAGGCGGTCGTGACGGTCGGCGTCGGCATCGGGATCGCCCTCGTGCCGCTGACGCTCCTGTGGGGCTTCGAGTACGGACTCCAGGTCGACTGGGACGTGTTCTGGAAGGCCACGGGGAGCGTGTGGCTCGTCGGGCACGGGGTCGACGTGTCGTTCGTGCTCGGCTCGGCGCTCGCGAGGTCGTCCGGGGTGAGCGGCGCCACCGACCCGATCCACGTGACGCTCGCGGCGCTCGGGTTCGCCCTCGTGACCGCCTGGCTCGCCGGACGTGCCGGGCGCCGGTTCGCCGAGACCGAGCACCGCACGACCGGGCTCCTCGTCGGCACCGGCGTCGTCGCCGTCCTCGGGCTCCTCGTCGCACTGTCGTCCCGGTCCGCGGCGACCGTGCCGACGCTCTGGCAGGCGATCGTCCTCCCGGCGCTCTGGTTCGGGATCCCAGCCCTCGTCACGAGCGAGGTGTGCCGACGGCGACGGGGCCTCCCGGCCGACCCGGTCACCGGGCGCGTGCTCGACCAGCTCGACCGTGTCCCGACCGCCTGGCGTGCGATCGCGGCGTTCGGCCTCCGTGCCGGCACCGCCGCGACGGCTGCGGTCGTCGCCGTCGCCGGGGTCGTCGTCGCCTTCCTGCTCTTCGCCTCCTTCGCCGAGGTCATCTCCCTCTACGAGCGGTCGCACGCCGGCGTGGTCGGGGGGATCGCCCTGACGGTCGGCCAGCTCGCGTTCCTGCCGGACTTCGTCGGCTGGACGACGTCGTGGCTCGTCGGGCCCGGCTTCGCGATCGGGACCGGTTCCAGCGTGTCGCCGATCGGCACGACGCTCGGGCCGATCCCCGGTCTGCCGGTGTTCGGCGCGCTGCCGGCGTCCGGGCACGCGTTCGGCCTGGTCTGGGTCCTCGTGCCGGTCGTGGCCGGGTTCGCGGCCGGCGGCCTCCTGCGCCCCCGGCTCGTGCAGGCCCTCGGCAGTGCGAACTCCGCCCTGCACCGGGCGCTCGGCGGCGTCGCTGCGGGCATCGTCGCCGGTGTGCTGACCGGGCTCGTGGCCTGGCTCTCGGCGGGGTCGTTCGGCCCGGGCCGCCTGGCAGACGTCGGTCCGCACGCGCTGGTCGTCGGGGCCTTCGCGGCCCTCGAAGTCGGTGTGCCCGCCGTGGTGGCGCTCGCGGCCGGCAGCGACCTCGTCCGGGTGCCCGAGCGCGGGTGGGCCCGGGAACAGTGGCACGAGACGGACGACGGCCCTGCGGACGCCGATACCGAGGCCGCTGCCGACGGCTCGCTGCTCGCCGCACTCGACCGCGCCGGTGCCGGTCGGACCACCGACGTGCACCGCTTCGTGGTCGAGGAGACGCACGGCGGCACCACGGCCGACGCCGCACGCGCGGACGACGCCCATGCCGACGGTGCCCACGGCGGCGACGCCCGGGGTCTGCCGGGGCGCGGCGGACCCGAAGAGGGCGATCGGGCACGCGTCGCCGCCACGCGGTACGACCGCGACGATGCGACCGTGGGCCGCGTCCCGGGCAGTGGCCCGCAGGGGTCGGGGAACGGCACCGAGGGCGGGAACGGGCCGGGGGCCGGGGCTGACCGCAGCGCGCGGACCGAGCCGACCCGCACCGAGACCGAGGCGGGCGGCCCGGCGGAGTCGAGCCGCGCCTCCCGAACCGCACCCGACCCCGCACCGGACCGCGACCCGGACGCTGACGTCGCACTGCCGGACTGGGCCCGCACCGACGCCGTCGCTGCCGACCGGGTGCCCGCCGACCGCGTCACCGATCGCCCGCGTGCCACCGGCCGCGGGGGAGTCGGCGCGATCCGCGACCGCCTGCGCGGAGCGGCCGACGGCGTCCGCGAGCGCGCCGGCGACCTGCGCGACCGGGTCACGGGATCCGACGTCGACCGCGAGCCGGACGAGGCCGCCACCGCCGTGCCGCGTGCGCCGGGGACGGAGCCGCAGCCCGCGTTCCCCTGGAGCACCGAGGAGTTCGTCGCGGGTCGCGACGACGTCGAGGACGTCGACGACCGTCACGGCGACCGGCACGAGGACCGGGCCAGTGCCGAGGGCGGCTCGGTGCCGTCCGCGCGGCCCGTGCAGCAGCAGCGGTGGGACGCCACGGACCAGATCCCCGAGGACGAGCTGCCGTGGTGGCGCCGCCCGAAGGACGACCGGTGACCGCAGCCCGGTAGGGTTGTCCCGTGCTCGAACTGGTCGTCCTGATCTCCGGTGCCGGCTCGAACCTCCGGGCCCTGCTCGAGGCGACCCTCGACGCGGAGTACCCCGCTCGGGTCGTCGCCATCGGTGCCGACCGCGACGCCGAGGGGCTCGGTCTGGGCGAGGAGTTCTCCATCCCGACGTTCACGGTGCCGTTCTCGCGGTTCGACTCGCGCGAGGAGTGGGGCCGCGAGCTCGCCGCCCAGATCCGGCCGTGGTCGCCGGACCTGCTCGTGCTGTCGGGCCTCATGCGGCTGCTGCCGCCGGCGGTCGTCTCCGAGTTCGGCCCCGCGGTGATCAACACGCACCCCGCGTACCTTCCCGAGTTCCCGGGCGCCCACGGCGTGCGGGACGCCCTGGCCGCCGGCGTGGAGCAGACCGGTGCGAGCGTGATCCAGGTCGACGACGGTGTCGACAGCGGTCCGATCCTCGCCCAGGAGCGCGTCCCCGTGCTCCCCGGCGACTCCGAGTCGACGCTGCACGACCGGATCAAGCCGGTCGAGCGACGCCTGCTCATCCAGACCATCCTCGACATCGCCAACGGCACCACCGACCTGAAGGGCACCCCGAGCGCATGAGCGTGCACGCAGCCGACCCCAGCCTGTACCGCGACCGGGACCTCGTCCCCGTGCGGCGGGCGCTCATCTCGGTGAGCGACAAGTCCGGCCTGCTCGAGCTCGCCGGGGCCCTCGCCGACGCCGGTGTCGAGATCGTGTCGACCGGTTCCACGGCGCAGACCATCCGCGACGCCGGGTACGCCGTCACGGACGTGTCGAGCGTCACGGGCTTCCCGGAGTCGCTCGACGGCCGGGTGAAGACGCTGCACCCGTCGGTGCACGCCGGGCTCCTCGCCGACCTCCGACTCGAGTCGCACGAGCAGCAGCTCGCCGACCTCGGCATCGAGCCGTTCGAGCTCGTGGTGGTCAACCTGTACCCGTTCGTCGAGACGGTGGCCTCGGGTGCCGACACCGCGACCGTGGTCGAGAACGTCGACATCGGCGGCCCCGCCATGGTCCGTGCCTCGGCGAAGAACCACCCGAACGTCGCGATCGTCGTGTCGCCGTCGTCCTACGCCGAGGTGGTCGAGGCCGTCCGCGCCGGCGGCACCACGCTCGAGCTGCGGAAGCGCCTCGCCGCCCAGGCCTTCGCGCACACCGCCGCGTACGACACCGCGGTCGCCGGCTACTTCGCGAGCGACGTCGTGGCGGACGCCGCGGCACCGACCACGCGCGGGGACATCGAGACGCCGGGGTCGTTCGACGCGCACCTGACGGTGGACGCCGACCTCGCGGCGACGCTCCGGTACGGCGAGAACGCCCACCAGGCCGCGGCGCTGTACACGAGCGCCGGTGGCACCGGGATCGCCCAGGCGGCGCAGCTGCACGGCAAGGAGATGTCGTACAACAACTACGTCGACGCCGATGCCGCCGTCCGCGCGGCCTACGACTTCGCCGAGCCCGCCGTCGCGATCATCAAGCACGCCAACCCGTGCGGGATCGCGATCGCCCCGGCGGACGCCGCCGACCC
This sequence comes from Curtobacterium sp. GD1, assembly GCF_020882855.1. NCBI lineage: Bacteria > Bacillati > Actinomycetota > Actinomycetes > Micrococcales > Microbacteriaceae > Curtobacterium > Curtobacterium sp. GD1. The sequence goes on from NZ_JAFEVQ010000005.1 coordinate 58,095, forward strand.
GATCGCCGCCGCGCACGCCGCCGCGCACGCGTGCGACCCGCTCTCGGCGTTCGGCGGGGTCATCGCCGCCAACCGACCCGTCACGAAGCAGATGGCCGAGACGGTCGCCGACATCTTCACCGAGGTCGTCGTCGCGCCGGCCTTCGACCCCGAGGCGATCGAGATCCTCTCGCGGAAGAAGAACATCCGCCTGCTCACGCTGCCGACCGACTTCGCCCTCGCCCCGCGCGAGGTCAAGCAGATCTCCGGCGGGTTCCTCGTGCAGGACGCCGACCGCTTCACCGCGTTCGACCAGTCCACGTGGACCCTCGTCGCGGGCGAACCGGCCGACGAGCAGACCCTGGCCGACCTCGCCTTCGCGTGGAAGGCGAGCCGTGCGGTGAAGTCGAACGCGATCCTCCTGGCGAACCAGGGCGCGAGCGTCGGCGTCGGCATGGGCCAGGTGAACCGGGTCGACTCGTGCCACCTCGCGGTGAACCGAGCGGGTGAGCGCGCCACGGGCAGCGTCGCGGCCTCCGATGCCTTCTTCCCGTTCGCGGACGGGCTGCAGGTGCTCCTCGACGCGGGCGTCCGTGCTGTGGCGCAGCCCGGCGGGAGCGTCCGGGACGACGAGGTCATCGCCGCGGCCACCGCTGCCGGCGTGACGATGTACTTCACGGGCGAGCGGCACTTCTTCCACTGAGTCGAACAACCGGCAACTCCGGGAAACGCTTGCGCACCACGTTCGACTGTGAATAGTCTGTAAGGCTCCGCGACAGGCACGCCGACGGCCCCAGTGTCCACGACAGACACCGGCCGGCGGCACCGCGGACACAACGGTGACGATGACGACGACTGGAGTGACGATGAACACGACGACCGGAACCGTGGCGACGGCTGCCCGTGCGGGTCTCGTGCTCTTCGTGGGGACCGCTCCCGACGCACGACCGTTCGGTGGGGCACGTGGCATCCGCCCACGTCCCGCACACGCGGCCGTCGCGCCGTACCCCCACCGGGGTGCGCCCGCCGTCACGGCACCGCTGTCCGCGTAGGGCTGCCTCCCACAGCCAGCGACGAGCCGTCGGCACCGCCCGACGACGACGAGCACGCGACGAGCCGTCGGCACCGCCCGACGACGAGGAGCACGCGACGAGCCGCCGCGACACCAGCGACGACGACGAGCACGGGCCAGCGCGAGCCCACGCCTGAACCCGGGGGACGACTGTCTCCCGGTGCACTCCGACCGAACCGACGCCGCGCGCGACGCGGCGGCGGGCGACCGCGACGAGGACCGAGCACGCCCCACCGGGGTGGGCACGGCCCGGGACGCGACCGACCCGCTCGGCCGACGACCACCACGCAACGGACACCGAGCCTCCAGACCGACGGCTGCGACAGCAGCGGCCGATCCAGAGGATTTCGGCACGACGCACGAGGACGCAATCCATGTCCAAGACGCCAGACCAGGCGCGCCCGTCCACCGACCGCCCCTCGACCTTCCGCGCGATCGCGCGGATCTACCCCTACGTGAAGCCCTACCAGGGCCGGCTCATCGGCGGCATGTTCGCCGCCATGGGCGCCTCCCTGGTCGCGCTCGCGATCCCCTACGTCCTGCAGTGGCTCGTCGACGGCCCGCTGTCCTCGAAGGACTCCGCACAGATCTGGCCCGCGGGTCTCGGTGTGCTCGCGCTCGGCGTGCTCGAGGCCTTCTTCATCGCGTCCCGGCGCCGGATGGTCATGCGGCCGTCGACGCGCATCGAGACGAGCATGCGGAACGCGCTCTACGCGAAGCTGCAGGACCTGCCGGTGGCGTTCCACGACCGGTGGGAGTCCGGGCAGCTGCTGTCCCGCTCCGTGTCCGACCTGTCGCTGATCCGCCGGTGGCTGGCCTTCGGCGTCGTGCTGCTGGTCGTCAACATCGTGACGATCGTCGTCGGCTTCGTCGTGCTGTTCACCTTCGGGTGGCTGCTCGGCCTGGTGTTCCTCGTCGCGTCGATCCCGCTGTGGATCAACGGCCTGCTGTTCGAACGTCGGTACTCCGTCGTCGCGCGCCGCAGCCAGGACCAGGTCGGCGACCTCGCCACGAGCGTCGAGCAGTCGGTGCACGGCATCCGCGTGCTCAAGGCGTTCGGCCGCGGTCGCTACAAGCTCGACGAGTTCAGCGAACAGGCCGAGGCGCTGCGCGGCACCGAGATCGAGAAGGCGAAGGCGATCGCGGGCATCTGGCTGTGGCTGCTGCTCGTGCCCGACGTCGCGTTCGCGCTCTGCCTGCTCGCCGGCATCTGGCTCGCGAGCCAGGGGGAGCTGTCCGTCGGGCAGCTGTTCGCGTTCTTCGCGACGGCCACGGTGCTCCGGTTCCCGATCGAGTCGATCGGCTTCCTGCTCTCGATGACGTTCGACACGCGCACCGCGGTCGACCGCTTCTTCGAGGTCATGGACTCCGAGAACACGATCACGGACCCCGAGCACCCGGAGACGATCGCGGAGCCGCACGGTGCGCTGTCGTTCAACGGCGTGCACTTCCGGTACCAGGACTCCCCGCCGCAGTTCCCGGACCTCATCAACGGGGTCGACCTGCAGCTCCGACCCGGTGAGACCATGGCGCTCGTCGGGCTGACCGGCTGCGGCAAGACCACGCTGCTGTCGCTCGTGCCCCGGCTGTACGACGTCACGGGCGGCTCCGTGACGATCGACGGCGTCGACATCCGCTCGCTGACCCGTGCGGAGCTGCGTCGCCACGTCGGTGTCGCGTTCGAGGACGCCACGCTGTTCTCGACGACCGTGCGCGAGAACGTGCTGCTCGGTCGCCCGGACCTGTCCGGCGACGAGGCAGAGGCCCTCATGCGCGAGGCCCTCGACATCGCCCAGGCGTCCTTCGTGGACGACCTGCCCGACGGGGTCGACACCCGTGTCGGCGAAGAGGGCCTGTCCCTCTCCGGCGGGCAGCGGCAGCGCCTGGCGCTCGCCCGTGCGATCGCGGCGCGGCCGTCGGTGCTCGTCCTCGACGACCCGCTGTCCGCGCTCGACGTCGACACCGAGGCGCGGGTCGAGGCCGGTCTCCGCCGCGTCCTCGCCGAGACCACGTCGCTCATCGTGGCGCACCGCCCGTCGACCGTGACGCTCGCCGACCGGGTGGCGCTCATGGAGAACGGCGTCGTCACGGCCGTCGGCACCCACTCGGAGCTGATGGCGAACAACGACCACTACCGCTACGTCATCTCGTCGCTCGACGACGACGACGCCACCGCACGAGAGGAGGCGATGGCATGAGCCAGCAGGAGAAGAACCTCCCGGTCGACACGTCGGCCGGTCCAGGAGGCGCGGATCCCGTCCTCGACGACATCGCCGACACGCAGGCTGCCGCGCCCGTCACCGCGTCGATCACCACGCTCGGCGTGCGCGGCGAGGAGCGCGAGGACTTCACCAAGGCGGAGAGCAAGCGCCTGCGGCGCCGCTCCCTCGCCCTGCTCGGGTCGCTCGCCGCGCCGCTCAAGGCCCGGCTCGTCGTCCTCGCCGTCGTGGTCGTGGTCTCGACCGCGGGCACGGTCGCGGGCCCGGCGCTCATCGCCTGGGGCATCGACAACGCGCTGCCGGCGGTGATGGAGCAGAACGACTGGGTGCCGGCCTTCGGCGTCGTCGCGACGTACATCGTCGTGGCGGTGCTCGGTGCCGTGCTCACGGCCTGGTACACGGTGCTGGCGGCGCGGATCAGCCAGGCGATCCTGTTCGACCTGCGCAAGCGGGTGTTCCTGCACACGCAGCGGCTCTCGCTCGAGTTCCACGAGACCTACACGTCCGGTCGGATCATCTCCCGCCAGACGAGTGACCTCGACTCGATCCGCGAGCTGCTCGACTCCGGGCTGAACCAGCTCATCCAGGGCGTGCTGTACATGGTGTTCACCGCCATCGCACTCGTGGCGCTCGACCCGACGTCCGGGCTCGTGCTCGCGGTGTCGCTCGTGCCGCTGTGGTTCCTGATCCGCTGGTTCCAGTCCAACTCGCAGACGCTGTTCCGCGCCACCCGTGTCACCTCGGCGCGCGTGATCGTGCACTTCGTCGAGACGATGACGGGCATCCGGGCGGTGCAGGCGTTCCGCAAGGAGTCCCGCAACCGCGACGAGTACGGCGGCTACGTCGAGGACTACCGGCAGGCGAACACGAAGGTGTTCAACCTGTTCGGGACCTTCGACCCGGTGCTCGTGCTCATCGGCAACGTCACGCTGGCCGCGGTCGTCGTCGTCGGCGGCTTCCGGATCGTCGGCGGGACGCTCGAGGTCGGCGCGCTGCTCGCGGTCGCGCTGTACGCCAAGCGCTTCTTCGACCCGGCCCAGGAACTCGCAATGTTCTACAACGGGTACCAGTCGGCCTCGGCCGCGATGGAGAAGATCTCGGGCGTGCTCGAGGAGCGGCCGAGCGTGCCGGACCCCGCGAAGCCGGTGAAGCTGCCGGACGCCACGGGGAAGATGGACTTCGACGACGTCGTGTTCGCCTACAACAAGGGCAAGGTCGTCCTGCCCGAGTTCGACCTGCACATCCCGGCGGGGCAGACGATCGCGCTCGTCGGGTCGACCGGTGCCGGCAAGTCGACGCTCGCCAAGCTCATGGCGCGCTTCTACGACCCGTCGCAGGGCTCGGTGAAGCTCGACGGCGTGGACCTGCGGGACCTCGACACGAAGGACATGCGCCGCGCGATCGTCATGGTCACGCAGGAGGCGTACCTGTTCTCCGGCACCGTCGCGGACAACATCGCGCTCGGCAAGCCGGGGGCGTCACGGTCCGAGATCGAGTCGGCGGCGAAGGCGGTCGGCGCGCACGAGTTCATCATGGCGCTGCCCGACGGGTACGACACCGACGTGAACAAGCGCGGTGGCCGGGTGTCGGCCGGGCAGCGGCAGCTCCTGTCGTTCGCCCGGGCGTTCATCGCGGACCCGAAGGTGCTCATCCTCGACGAGGCCACGGCGTCGCTCGACATCCCGTCGGAGCGGCTCGTGCAGGAGGGGCTCGAGACGCTGCTCGCCGACCGGACCGCGGTGATCATCGCGCACCGGCTGTCGACCGTGGCGATCGCGCACCGGGTGCTCGTGATGGAGTACGGCCGGATCGTCGAGGACGGCACCCCGGACGACCTCATCGCCGGGACCGGACGGTTCGCGCAGCTGCACGCGGCCTGGCGGGACTCGCTCGTGTAGCGGCACCGTCGGACGGCACTGTCGATCGACGCTGTCGATCGGCACTGTCGGACGAACCACGGATCCGACGTGGAACCACGCACTCGCGCTGGTTCCGCGTCGGATTCGTGGTTCCACGTGGTTGGGTTGACCCATGAGCGACGACAGCGTGCAGCCCGGCGGCGTGGCCCTGCGCGACCCCTTCTACGGGGCACCCTTCACCGAGGCCGTCCGGCGGTTCTGGCGGAAGTACACCGTGTTCACCGGGCGGGCCTCCCGTTCCGAGTTCTGGTGGTGGTGGATCACGTCGCTCGCGATCGGCCTGGTGCTGCAGCTCGTGCCGCAGGTCTTCACGCCGGACACCCCGGTGCTCGAGAACCCGGTCGGCTCCTACCTGTTCGTGCTCTGGGGGCTCGCGACGCTGATCGGGTCCCTCGCCCTCGGCGCCCGACGGCTGCACGACGCGAACCTCTCCGGCTTCTGGCAGTTCCTGCACGTGGTGGTCGGCATCGGCTCGCTCGTGCTCTTCGTCATGTGCCTGCTGCCGTCGAACCCGAAGGGCGCACGCTTCGACGCGTGACGGTGCCGCTCAGAACGGGTCGTCCGCGTCCGTGGCGGGTGACCAGCGCGCCCGACGCATGTCGATCCTCCAGGTCGTCGTCCCCTGCACGAGCGGGGTGCCCTCGGCGCGGTAGTGCTCGTGCGCCCGGGCCTCGTGGTGCACCGGGGGCAGTCCGCCGGACCGCACCACGCGCCACCACGGCAGGTCGGAGCCCTCGTGCGCCATGACCTTGCCGACGGCACGCGACGCCCGGGAGCCGAGCGCCGCGGCCACGTCGCCGTAGGTCATGACGTGACCTGCCGGGATGAGCCGGACGACCTCGGCGACGGCTGCGCCGAAGTCGTCGGGGGGAGCCTCGGTCACACCAACGGCAGGACCGCGAAGTGGTCGCCGTACTGGGTCTCACGCACGACCTCGAACCCGACGGCGCGGAAGAACGCCTCGGGGCTGTCGTCGCCACCGGGCTCGTACACGACCGTGAGACGCTCGAGCCCACGGTTGCGGGCCTCGTCGGCGAGGCCGTGCACCGCGAAGCGACCGACGCCGCGGCCCTGGGCCGTCGCGGACACGTTGACCCGCCAGATCGCGCTGCGCAGTTCTTCCTCGGCGTTGTCCTCGTCGAAGGTGCCGATGATCATGCCGACGACCTCGTCGCCGTCGAGGACCACGCGCGTCCACGCCGAGCTCGGCTTCACGTCCGACTCCGCGACGCCGTAGGTCGTCGGCTGCACGAACTGCTCCTGCCCGGGCTTGAGCGTCAGGGAGTTCGCCGCCGCAGCGGTCGACGCGGAGAGTTCTTCGAGGCGGAGGTCCGTCATGCCGCTCAGGGTAGCCGTGCGACCCGTGTGGGGGCCAGCGGGGCGGGAGACCGATACCGCACCGTTGTGCCGACCGTGCACGATCGACCGGCGCGGTATGGTCGCGGCATGGCAGAGCATCGGCGCGGGGCGAACCTCCCGTCGATCGGCGGGTTCAACCGGACGGTGGTGCTGGACGCCGTGCGCCGCTCGCCGGACGGCCTGAGCCGCGTCGAACTCGCGTCCCGCACGGGCCTCAGCGCGCAGACCGTGTCGAACGTGACGCGGTTCCTCATCGAGGCGGGGATGATCGCCGAGTCCGGCACGGTCGTGTCCGGTCGCGGCAAGCCCCGCACGATCCTGCGGCTCGAGGCCGGCAGCCGCTACGCCGTCGGGGTGCACGTCGACCCGGCCGTCGTGACCTACGTGCTGCTCGACCTCGCGGGCACCGTGGTCGCGTCGAGCACCACGTCGACCCCGACCGCGGACGACCCGTCCGAGGTCGTCCGGACCATCGCGACCGCGATCGACGAGCTCGTCTCGGGCGCCCGCGTCGACGTCGAGGCCGTGCTCGGGGTCGGCATCGCCAGCCCCGGACCCATCGACGTCGACGCCGGCGTGGTGCTCGACCCGCCCTTCCTGCCGCGGTGGCGCGACGTCCCCCTGCGCGACGCGCTCGCCGAGGCGACCGGGTACCCCGTCCTCCTCGAGAAGGACGTCACGGCGGCCGTGGTGGGGGAGATGTTCCTCGCCGGGGAGTCCTCCGCGCGGAACTTCGCCTTCGTGTACTTCGGCACGGGCTTCGGCGTGGGCCTCGCCGTCGACCACGAGCCCGTCCGCGGGGTCGGGTCGAACGCCGGTGACGCCGGGCACATCATGGTCGACCAGGGCTCGCTCGCCGGGACGCCGGACGGCGAGGGCACGCGGGGCGAGGTCGGAGCGGCGGTGGCACCGGACCGCCTCGTGCACATCGCGCAGGCCCGGGGGCTCGCGCTCGGCGGCGCACCCGCGGACGTCGCGGCGGTCGACCGTGCCTGGGACGCGCTCGGCGCGGCGATCGACGCCGAGGACCCGGTCGCCGTCGGACTCGCGGCCGAGGCGGGGACGGTGATGGGCAACGCGGTCGTCCTCATCGTGAACCTGCTCGACATCGACCGCGTCGTGTTCGGCGGCCCGTTCTGGTCGCGGATCGCGAGCGCGGCCCTCCCCGCTGCGCGCGAGGCGATCGTCGGTTCGCCGCTGCTCGTGCCGAAGCACCCCGTCGTCGTGACCGAGAGCGGTCGCGGAGCGGACGTGGCCGCGGTCGGCGCGGCCTGCCTCGTCCTCGACGCGGCGCTGTCGCCGCGGGCGAGCACCCTCCTCATCCGTCGCTGACGGGGGTCGGTCGCGACCAGCCCGTGACGGGAGGCGCGGTGCAGGCCCGACCCGCGCCTCCCGTCCGGCACACTGTGCCGTTCCCCGTGTCGCGCGCGACACCGGTCGTTCACCTCGCCGCCACCGGCCGGATGCCCGGATGCTGAACAGTCGTGCAGGTCCCCCCGAACTCCTGAGAAGGACTCTGCATGCATCCCCGTGCTCTGCGCCTCGGCGCGTCCGTCGCCGCCGCCCTCGTCGTCGCCGCCGGCGTGCTGACGACGTCGCCCGCCTCCGCTGCCGTCGGTGACGACGATCCGTCCGTGGGCGCCGCGAGCCCGAACGGACTCGTCGTGAACGAGGTCGAGTCGAACGGCGACGACACCGACTGGGTCGAACTGCGGAACACCTCGTCGGCGGCGATCGACCTGTCCGGGTACGCGTTCCTCGACGACGACAGCTCGCACGAGGCGTACGTCCTGCCCGCCGGTTCGACCATCGCCGCCGGCGGGTACTTCGTCATCGACCAGGTGTCGGCGACCGCTCCCGGCTTCGACTTCGGGCTCGGCGGCGCCGACACCGCCAGGGTGTACGACCCGGCCGGCGACCTCGTGCTGCGGTACTCGTGGACGGCGCACGCCGCGGTGACGTACGGGCGCTGCCCGGACGGGACCGGCGCGCTCGTGGACACCACGGCGTCGACGAAGGGGGCGGCGAACGACTGCTCCTCGCCGGTGCGCATCAACGAGGTGGAGTCCGACGGCGGGACCCCGGGCGACTGGGTCGAGCTGACGAACGTCGGGACGACCACGGTCGACCTCGGCGGGTACGTGTTCCGGGACAGCGACGACACGCACGCGTACACGATCCCGAACGGGACGACCGTCGCACCGGGTGGCTTCACCGTCCTCGACGAGCAGGACTTCGGGTTCGGGCTGGGCAAGGCGGACTCGGCGCGGGTGTTCGATCCTCGTGGCGACGTCGTCGACTCGTACACGTGGACCGCGCACGCCGCGACGACGTACGGCCGGAACCCGGACGGCACCGGCGCGTTCGCGGAGACCTCGGCACCGACCAAGGGCACCGCGAACCGGTTCGCCGGGGTCGTCACCGCCGAGGCGTGGCCCGGCGGTCCGGACGAGCGGGTGCTCGACGACGAGGACACCTTCACCGGTGACCTGAGCGGCATCGACTGGACGGCCTCGGGTTCGACGTCGGGTTCGGCCGCCGGGCGGCTCTGGGCCGTGCAGAACGGGGACGGGCTGCTCTACCATCTCGTGTCCGACGGCGAGGGCGGATGGGCGCCCTCGAACGCAGCCGGTACGGAACTGCACTACGCCGACGGCTCCGGCACCCCGGATGCCGAGGGCATCACCGTCACGTCCGACGACCCCGGCGCGGTCTACGTCTCGACCGAGCGGAACAACGACGTGTCCTCCACGAGCCGCCCGGCCGTCCTGCGCTTCGCCACCGCCGACGGCTCCCAGTCGACGCTGGACGCGACCGACGAGTGGAACCTCGCGGCGGACTTCCCCGGGCTCGGCGCGAACGCGGGCCTCGAGGGCGTCACCTGGGTCCCGGACTCCTGGCTCACCGCGCACGGCTTCGCGGACGAGCACACCGGCGCCGCGTACACGCCGGCGACCTACACCGGACACGGCGACGGGCTGTTCTTCGTCGGCGTCGAGGGCACGGCCAGCGTGTACGCGTACGCCCTGATGTCCGACGGTGCCTTCCAGCGGGTGGCCACGATCGCGACGCCGTTCTCCGTCGTCGCGGACGTCCAGTTCGACCCGACGCTCGACGCGCTCTGGGTGGTCTGCGACGACGCGTGCTCGGGCCGGACGGCGCTGTACGAGGTGGCCGACGGGGCCTTCGCGGCGACGACTGTGTACGAGGCGCCGTCGAACGCCGACCGGACGCTGGCGAACGAGGGCTTCGCGATCTCGGGTGTCTGCACGGGTGGCTCGCGGGCGACGTTCTACGCCGACGACAACGACACGGACGGGTTCTCGCTCCGGACGGGCACCTACCCGTGCGACGGTGGGACGCCGGGCGACGGTGGGACGCCGGGCGACGGTGGGACGCCGGGCGACGGTGGGACGCCAGGCGACGGCGGGACGCCGGGCGACGGTGGCACGACGCCGACGCCGACGCCGACGCCGGGTGGTGGCTCGACGCCCGCCCCGGGTGACACCGCGCCCGGTGGCTCCACCCCCGGAGCGGGCGCCTCGCCGTCGGGCGCGCCCGCCGCACCGTCCGAGTCGTCCCTGACCGAGGCGAACCGCGGCACGCTCACCGCCCCGGCCACGGCGCGCCCCGGCGAGACGATCACGATCGGCGTCGGCACCCGGTACGCCGGGCAGCAGGTGCACGTCTGGATGTTCTCCACGCCGACGCTGCTCGGGACCGCCACGGTCGCGGCGGACGGCACGGTCACGGCGACCATCCCGGCCGACGCCCCCGCGGGCGAACACCGCATCGTGGTGACCGCCGAGGACGGCACGGTGCTGGGCTGGACCACGATCACGATCGACCCCGTGACCGGTGCGCTGGCGTTCACGGGTGCCGAGGGGCTCGGGGTCGGCGCCGTGGCGGCGTTCCTGCTCCTGGCCGCCGGTGCGGGCGTGCTCGTGCTCCGTCGGCGCCGGGGGACCCCCGCCTCGGAGTGATCTGGTGAGCAGGAATGGTCGGGTTCGTGATGCGGACCCGACCATTCCTGCTCACGAACGCGCGCCCGCGAGCCCCGACGCCCGCGGGCCACGCGCCCGCGGCGGTACGGTCGCAGGGTGCACAACGAGATCCTCCGGTACACCGCCTTCGCCGCCGAGCCGGGCGGCGGCAACCCCGCCGGCATCGTGCTCGACGCGGCCGACCTCTCCGACGACGAGATGCTCGCGATCGCGCAGGCGGTCGGGTACCCCGAGACCGCCTTCGTCACCGGGCAGACCGCCGCGGGCCCGCGCCTGCGGTACTTCTCGCCGGCGGCCGAGGTCCCGTTCTGCGGCCACGCCACGATCGCCACGGCCGTGGTGCTCGCCGAGCGCGAGGGTCTCGGGCGCCGGGTCTTCACGACCGCCGCGGGGGAGATCGCCCTCGACGCCACGACCGCTCCGGACGGCAGCGTGCAGGTCGCGATGACGAGCGTCCAGCCGGCGTCCCGGCCGCTCGACCCCGACCTCCGCGACCGCCTGTTCGCCCTGCTCGGCCTGACGGTCGACGACGTCGCGGCGGGCTTCCCGGTGCTCGAGTCCTTCGCCGGCAACTGGCACCCGGTGATCGTGCTCGCCGACGTCGAGCTGTTCCACCAGTTCCGCTTCGCCCCGGAGCCCCTCGCGGCCCTCAAGCGCGAGGCCGGCTGGGCGGGGACGGTCACGGTCCTGCACCGCACCGACGCGCTGGAGTACGAGGCGCGCAACCTCTTCCCGGCCGGCCGGATCACCGAGGACCCCGCGACCGGTTCGGCGGCGGCATCGACCGGCGCGTACCTGCGCGAGATCGGGGCCGTGCAGCCCGGCGACCGCGTGATGATCCGGCAGGGACGCCACGTCGGACGGCCGAGCGTGCTGCTCGTCGACGTCCCGGCGACCGGCGGCATCACGGTCACGGGCGGTGCCACTCCGGTCTGAGCCGTCCGCGAGCGTGACCGAATCGACACGCCACAGCTCTTGACACGGATAAGTCAATACGGTGGAGTAATCCTGCGCGCGGGTGACGGAGCCCGCGAACATCCCGTGCAAAGGAGCACCGATGAAACGCCGCACCCGAATCATCGCCGGACTCGCAGCCGTGGCAGTCGCCGCGGTCGGTCTGGCTGGTTGTTCCAGCTCAGGCTCCGCCTCGAGCGACACCATCAAGATCGCGTACCAGAAGTTCGGTGCCTTCCAGCAGCTCGACGCCCAGATGAAGGTCGTCAAGACGGAGTACGAGAAGGAGAACCCGGGCAAGAAGGTCACGCTCGTCCCCATCCAGGCCCAGGGCAACGACTACTACACGAAGCTCGCGCTCATGAACAAGGCGCCGGCAACCGCGCCGGACGTCATGTACGAGGACACCTTCCTCATCAAGGCCGACGCCGAGGCGGGCTACCTCCTGCCGCTCGACAAGTACACGGCGAAGTGGAAGGACTGGAGCCAGTTCTACGACAACGCCAAGCAGGCCGGGCAGGGCGACGACGGCAAGATCTACGGCGTCCCGATGGGCACCGACACCCGGGCCCTCTGGTACAACAAGGACATCTTCAAGGAGGTCGGCCTGCCCGTCCCGTGGCAGCCCAAGACCTGGGACGACGTGCTCGCGGCCGCGAAGACGATCAAGGACAAGAAGCCCGACATCATCCCGTTCAACATCTACTCGGGCAAGGCGCAGGGCGAGGCCTCGACGATGCAGGGCTTCGAGATGCTCCTGTACGGCGCGGACGGCTCCGGCAACACGCTCTACAAGGACAAGAAGTGGGTCACCGGCTCGAAGCAGTTCGAGGACTCGCTGCAGTTCATCAAGGACGTCTACCAGGGTGACCTCGGACCCACGCCACAGCAGGCGCTCGACACGAACGTCGGGACGACCATCGCCCAGACGTGGCTCCCGCAGGGCAAGCTCGCCATCGACCTCGACGGGTCCTGGCAGTCCGGCACGTGGCTGAAGTCCGGCACGGCTCCGTGGGCCGAGTGGAACGACGTGATGGGCCAGGCGCCGATGCCGACCCAGAACGGCCAGGAGCCCGGCTACAACTCGATGTCCGGTGGCTGGACCCTCGCGGTCGGCAAGAACTCGAAGAACCCGCAGGCGGCGTTCGACTTCATCGCGAAGTTCCTCGACAAGGACGGGTCGCTCAAGTACGACAGCGAGAACAGCCAGATCGCCGTCCGCAAGGACGTCGCCGAGGACACCGCCTACACGGACGCGAACCCCACGTTCAAGTTCTTCTCCGGGCTCGTCGAGCACACCAACTTCCGCCCGGCGACGAGTGACTACTCGCAGGTGTCCAACGCGATCCAGGTCGCGATGGAGGCGGTGATGACGGGGCAGCAGACGCCGAAGCAGGCGGCCGCCGCCTACGACAAGGCCGTCGAACAGGTGGTCGGCAAGGAGAACACGGTCTCCGGCTGATCGCTGCGGTGACCACCTGACGGACTGGAGGCGCGGCTCGCGTCGTGCGCCGCGCCTCCCGTCCGACCCCACCCACCTTCGGAACCCCTCTCCGCACCCGGAAGGCAACCACCGTGTCCAGCACCCCCCTCGCGCCGACGCTGTCGGCGCCCGGTGCGCCGAAGCGCACCGATCCGCCGGTCCCGCGCAAGCGGAAGCCGCTGCGGAACGTGGGACGAGCGGTCCCGCTCCTCCCCGCCGTCGTCCTCCTCGTCATCTTCCTGCTCGGCCCCGTCATCTCGTCGTTCTACGGGTCGTTCACCAACTCGGCGCTCACCGGTGTCGGCGCCGCCGACCAGCAGTTCGTCGGCTTCCAGAACTACGTCGAGCTGTTCCAGGACCCGGACTTCCCGAAGTCCGTCATCCTCACCATCGTGTTCCTGCTCGCGTCCGCGGTCGTGGGCCAGAACGTGCTCGGGCTCGGGCTCGCCCTGCTCATGCGCTCGGCGAACAAGGCCGTCCGCGCGATCGTGGGCACGTTCGTCGTCGCCGCGTGGGTCCTGCCCGAGATCGTCGCCTCGTTCGCCGCGTACGCGTTCTTCAACGACGAGGGCACGCTCAACGAGTTCCTGCGGTCGATCGGGATCAGCGGCCCGAACTGGCTCTACACGTACCCCATGCTCGCCGTCATCCTGGCGAACATCTGGCGCGGTACGGCCTTCTCGATGCTCGTCTACTCCGCCGCCGTGCAGGAGGTCCCCGAGGAGATCACCGAGTCCGCCGAGGTGGACGGAGCCGCCGGCTGGCAGCGCCTCGTCTACATCACCCTGCCGGTCATCCGCCGGTCGATCTCGACGAACCTCATGCTGACGACGCTGCAGACGCTGTCGGTCTTCACGCTGATCTTCGTCATGACCGGCGGCGGTCCCGGGACCAACTCGTCGACGCTGCCGATCCTCGCCTACCAAGAGGCGTTCAAGTTCTCGCAGCTCGGCTTCGGGACGGCGATCGCGACGATCCTGCTCGTGGTCGGCGCGGTCTTCTCGATCATCTACATCAAGGCACTGAAGCCGGAGGTGGACTGATGGCCATCACTGCCCCGTCCCTCGACCAGACCACCACCCGTTCGGTGACCGCACCGGGCTCGCTGCACATGACCTCCCCGCGGGGTCGGACGATGCGCTGGGTGTCGAACGTCGTGCTGCTCGTCATCGCGGTGTGCTTCGCGGTCCCGCTGCTCTGGCTCGTCCTCGCGTCGGTCGACACCCAGGCGTCGCTGTCCGTGAAGATGCCGACGCAGTTCACGCTCGACAACTTCACGAAGGTGCTCACGCCGGAGCTGTCGTTCATCCCGCTCGCGAACAGCCTGCTGCTCTCCGGCGGCACGGCGGTCGTCACCGTGGTGTTCGCGCTGCTCGCCGCCTACCCGCTGTCCCGCTACAAGATGCGGGTCAACAAGCCGTTCCTGTACAGCATCCTGTTCGGCACCGGCCTGCCGATCACCGCCATGATGGTGCCGGTCTACGCGCTCTTCGTGTCGCTCAACCTCATCGACAACGTGTGGGGCTGCATCTTCTTCCTCGCCGCCACCTCGCTGCCGATGGCGATCTGGATGGCGAAGAACTTCATGGACTCGGTCCCGGTGTCACTCGAGGAAGCGGCGTGGACCGACGGCGCCTCGATGATGACGACCCTGACCCGCATCGTGATCCCGCTCATGCGCCCGGGGATCGCCGTGGTGTTCATCTTCGTGTTCATCCAGGCCTGGGGGAACTTCTTCGTCCCCTTCGTCCTGCTCCTCTCGCCCGACAAGGTGCCCGCCGCGGTGAGCATCTTCAACTTCTTCGGGCAGAACGGGGCGGTCGCGTACGGGCAGCTCGCCGCGTTCTCGATCGTGTACTCCGTGCCCGTCATCGCCCTCTACGTGCTCGTGTCCCGGGGCCTCGGCGGCGGCAACGCCCTCGCCGGCGGCATCAAGGGCTGACACCCGTCCCTGCTGGAAAGGAACCACCTCCATGCACCACGACGAACCCCTCGTCGAAGCCCGTATCGCCCGGCTCGTCCGGGACCGCATCGACCCCGCCGTCCTGCGCCGGTCCGCGCCGGTGGAGATCGCCGCCTGGACCGTGCCGGACGAACCGGTCCCGTTCGACGTCGCGGTGGCTGCCGACTACGAGCCGTTCACGGTGGGCGGCTCCTGGGGTGGCCGACCGTGGGGGACCACCTGGTTCCGGATCCGCGGCACCGTGCCGGAGGACTTCGGGACGGCGCCGGGCACCACGGCGGAACTCCGGGTCGACCTCGGCTTCACGAAGCGCCACCCCGGGTTCCAGGCCGAGGGACTCGCGTGGCGGCCGGACGGCACGACCGTCAAGGGCATCGAGCCGAAGAACGACACCGTCCCGCTCGAGGTCGGTCCAGGTGAGTCCTTCGAGCTCTACGTCGAGGCCGCGGCGAACCCGGACATCGGCGGCGACTCGTTCCAGGGGGCGACCCCGCTCGGGTCGCGCTCGACGGCCGGGACGAAGCCGATCTACAAGGTGAAGGCGCTCGAGATCGTCGAGCGGGACGACACCGTGTGGGAGCTCCAGCAGGACTTCTGGGTCCTCCGCGGCCTCATGGCCGAGCTGCCCACCGACGGCACCCGCGGCGCGGACGTCCTGCGCGTGCTCGAACGCGCCGCCGACGCCCTCGACCCGGACGACGTCGCCGGGACGGCCGCCGACGCACGAGCGGTCCTCGCGCCCGTCCTCGCCGTGCCGGCCAGTGCCGCCGCGCACCGGGCGATCGCCGTCGGCCACGCGCACATCGACTCGGCGTGGCTCTGGCCGGTGCGCGAGACCATCCGGAAGTGCGCCCGCACCTTCTCGAACGTGCTCGACCTGATGGACCGCGACCCCGACTTCACGTTCGCCTGCTCCTCGGCGCAGCAGTACGCCTGGATCCGGGACGGCTACCCGTCGATCTGGGCCCGCATCAAGCAGCGGGTCGCCGAGGGCCGGTGGATCCCGGTCGGCGGCATGTGGGTCGAGTCGGACACGAACCTCCCCGGTGGCGAGGCCCTCGCGCGGCAGTTCGTCGCCGGCAAGCGGTTCTTCCTCGAGGAGTTCGGCATCGACACCCCCGAGGCGTGGCTCCCGGACTCGTTCGGGTACTCCGGAGCCCTGCCGCAGATCGTCCGGGCCGCCGGCTCGAAGTGGTTCGTCACGCAGAAGCCCTCGTGGAACGAGACGAACGTCATCCCGCACACCTCGTTCCACTGGGAGGGCATCGACGGCTCCCGGGTCCTCACGCACCTGCCCCCGGCGGACACCTACAACTCGGACGTCTCACCCGCCGACCTGCACCGCGGCGAACGGCAGAACAAGGAGCGCGGCGTCGCGAACACCTCGATGCTGCTCTACGGCTTCGGCGACGGCGGTGGCGGCCCCACCCGCGAGATGGTCGCCGCTGCCCGACGTCAGCACGACCTCGACGGGTCCCCGCGGGTCGACCTCGGCACCCCGGCGCAGGTCTTCGAGGAGATCGAGGCCGCACTGCCGACGCCGGCGGTGTGGTCGGGCGAGATGTACCTCGAGTTCCACCGCGGCACGTACACGTCCCAGATCCGGACGAAGCAGGGCAACCGGCGCTCCGAGCACCTGCTCCGCGAGGCCGAGCTCTGGGCATCCACCGCTGCCGTCCGACTCGGGCTCGACTACCCGTACGAGGAGCTCGAGCAGGCGTGGCACACCGTGCTCCTGCAGCAGTTCCACGACATCCTGCCCGGCTCCTCGATCGCCTGGGTCTACGAGAACGCCGAGGCGAACTACGCCGAGGTCGCCCGGGTGCTCGAGGGCCTGATCGGCAACGCCACGACGGCGCTCGCGAACGGCGGTGCCGCGGCGCTCGCCGGGGTCGGGGCGTCGTCCACCGCCCGGTCCGGCGGTGGCAGCGCCCTGCTGGACGCGCCGTCGGGGGCGGACGCCGCCGGCGGCAGCGGCTCGACCGGGAACGTCGTGCGCTTCAACGCCTCGCCGGTCGCGGCGGGAGACGCAACCGCCCTGGGTGGTTCGCTGGGCGACGAACTGCGAGCCGTGCCTCCCGTCCGGAACGGCGACCGCTTCGTGTTCGACACCGGCGTCGTCACGGCGACCATCGACGCGGCCGGTCACGTCGTGTCGCTCGTCGACCACGCGTCCGGACGCGACGCCGTCGCCCCGGGCGCGGCCGCCGCGGAGTACACCGTGTTCCGCGACACCCCGAACCAGTGGGAGGCGTGGGACATCGACCGCGCCTACCAGCGCAGCGGCACGGTGCTGGAGGCGTCCTCGGTCGAGGTGTCCGGCGACGAACTCGTCGTCCAGCGGTCCTTCGGGTCGTCGTCGATCACCACCCGGTACTCCGCCGTCGCCGGGCAGTCCGAGCTGACGATCGTGACCGAGGTCGACTGGCACGAGCGCCAGAAGCTCCTCAAGCTCGCGTTCCCCCTCGACGTCCGTGCGGCGTCGGCGTCGAGCGAGATCCAGTTCGGCCACATCGACCGCCCGACCCACCAGAACACCTCGTGGGACATGGCCCGCTTCGAGACGAGTGCCCACCGCTGGGTGCACGTCGCCGAGCCCGGGTTCGGCGTCGCCGTCGCGAACGACTCCACCTACGGACACGACATCACCCGGAGCACCCGGGCCGACGGCGGCACCACGACGCTCGTCCGGGAGTCGCTGCTGCGGGCCCCGACGTTCCCGGACCCGCACGCCGACCAGGGGCACCACGTGTTCCGGACGGTGCTGCGGGTGGGTGCCTCGGTGCTCGACGCCGCCGATGCCGGGTACCGGCTCAACCTGCCGGTGCGCACGGTGGAGGGGACGACCACGGTCGACCCGCTGGTGACGGTGTCGTCGCCGCAGGTGTTCGTCGAGGCGGTGAAGCTCGCCGAGGACCGCTCCGGCGACGTCGTCGTGCGGCTGTACGAGGCGTCGGGCGGTCGCGCGGCCGACGTCGGCGTCGACTTCGGGTTCGACGTCGCCGGGGTGGCGGCGGTGGACCTGCTGGAACGCCCGCTGGGGGACTCGTGGGAGTCGGGGGAGCCGGTCGTGCTCACGCTCCGGCCCTTCGAGATCGTGACCCTCCGGGTGCGTCGGGCCTGAGGCAGCGGGCTCGCGCGCGAAGGACCGCGGCGCCGGACGGGACACGGGTGCGTTCCGTCCGGCGCCGTGCTGCGGGTTGGCCTGGTCGTTCCGGGCGTAGGTGGTCGAATCGGGCGTACCTGGTCGAAAGATCTGACCAGGTACGCCCGATTTCGTCAGGGATCGCGTCCGTCCTGGGAAAGAACGTTGGTCCTCCACAACAGCGTGGGCCTGGAGGCGCGTCAACAGTTGACGAGATCGGACCGCTTTGCGCGTGGCTGGCGGGCATCGTTTCGTCGATGAACGAACCGCTGCCCATCCTGCGGGCCTCCACCACGCGCGAAGCCGGCCTCGACGCCAGCACCCTCCGCCGCCGGACACGGCTGCACGGCCCCGGTCGTCTCGTCCGCGCGGGGCCGAACGCCTTCGTCGACGGGGCGGCGTGGGACGCAGCGGGGCCCCGGCAGCGGTACGTCACCCGCGTGTACGCGCGGCTCGGTCGACTCGGCGGCCGGGCAACCGCCTCGCACGCATCCGCGGCCGCAGTGCACGGGCTGCCGTCGCTCGGCGGGTGGAGCATCCCGGTCCACGCGACCGTGCCGGAGTCGATGTACCGCGCCCGGACCGCCGAACTGGTCCTGCACACCCGGCCGGTGTCCGACACCGAACGGACCCGAGCGGGCGACCTCGCGATCACCACGATTCCACGAACCGTCATCGACATCGCGATGACGGACGACCTGCGGACCGGAGTCGTCGTCGCCGATGCAGCGTTGCGCCGCGGCATCCGACGCGACGACCTGTGGCGGGCGCTGCACCCGAGCGCTCGGGGACGGGCACGGGCTGCGCAGGTCGTCGAGCTCGCAGACGGACGGTCGGGTTCCCCGGCGGAGTCTCTCGCGCGAGTGGTCTTCCGCGAGCTCGGGCTCCCCGCGCCCGTGCTGCAGCAGGAGTTCGTGATCGGTGGTCGTCGGTCCGCCGTCGACTTCTGGTTCCCGGACGAAGGGGTGATCGTCGAGATCGACGGGCGTGCGAAGTACACGCAGGAGCGGTACCTCGGGGGCCGCGACCAGACCGAGGTGTTCATCGACGAGAAACGTCGTCACGCCCGCCTGCTCACGGTGCCGGGCGTCCGCACGGTGCTCCGCGTCGAGTGGCGCGAGCTGTTCGACCTCGACGCGCTGGCACTCCGGTTCCGTGCCGCCGGCCTCCCGTGTGCGGTCCGGCCGGTGCGGAGCGCTCGACGCCCCGCGATGACGCCGATGCGGTGAGTCGGCTCGGTGTCCAACGCCGCTCCTTCTTTCCCAGAGCGTCCGCGATGCATGGTGTTTCCGGGCGTACCTGCCCGAAACTTCCGACCAGGTACGCCCGAAACGGTCAGGTACGCCCCGGCGCCTACGAGCGCAGGGACTCGACGGCCTTGTCGATGCGGCGCTGCCGGGTATCCGGGGACTTCGCCTGCGCGACCGGGTCGGCGAGGGCCCGCTGCCGCGAGTTCGACAGCGTGTCGAAGGCCGCACGGACCCCGGCCTCCTGCAGCGCCGATGCGAGGTCCTCCGGCAGGTCGACGACGCGGGGCAGCGTGTCGACCTCGATCGTGACCTCGACGGTGTCGCCGGCCGCGACCCCGGAGGCGGCACGGTGCTCCGCCGACAGCGGGACGAGGGACTGCTCGTTCATCACGCCGATCGAGGACCGGTACGTGTAGGCGCCGTTCAGGGTGACGACCACGGGTGGGCGGCGCCCCGCGCCCAGCGCGTCGACCACGTCGGAAGGGACCGGCAGGCCGGTGGCCGTCTTCCGCGCCTGCAGGACGGTCGTCGTGAACTGCATCCGTGCCTCCTGGACTGAACCGGGCTGACCCGGCCGGCCCGATGCGGGCCGACGCCGGCGCCTGTGCCGACAAGCGAAACCGTACAGGCGAACCCGCTGTTCCGCCGCCGTTCACCGCCGCAGCACTGGCCGGAAACCGGACGCGTCCACGATCGTCCAGGACCCGGACCCCGGTCCACCCCGACGCACCACAGCACCCGAAAGGCACACCCCGTGCAGCACAAGCGCACCCTCGCCGGCATCGCCCTGGCCGCCGCCGCCATCGTCACCCTCGCCGGCTGCTCGGCCACGAGCTCCGCCAGCACGACCAAGGACGACACCGACTGGAAGACCGCCACGAGCGCCGAGTCCGCCGGTGGCATGGACGCCCTCGTGAAGGCCGCCAAGGCGGAGGGGCAGCTCAACGTCATCGCGCTGCCGCCGTCGTGGGCCAACTACGGCAAGATCATCGACGGCTTCACCAAGAAGTACGGCATCAAGATCACCTCCGCGAACCCGAACGGCTCGAGCGCCGACGAGGTCGCCGCAGTGAAGTCGCAGAAGGGCCAGTCGACGGCACCGGACGTGCTCGACCTCGGCAACGCCGTGCTGCAGCAGAACCTCGACCTGCTGACGGACTACAAGGTCGCGAACTGGAGCGACATCCCCTCGGACCTCAAGGACGAGGACGGCGCCTGGACCCGCGACTACACGGGCCTGATGTCGATCGGCTACGACTCGTCGAAGATCACGGACGCCCCGAAGGACCTGGACGACCTGCTCGGCTCCGAGTACAAGGGCAAGGTCTCGATCGCGGGCGACCCGACCCAGGCGAACCAGGCCGCGTCAGCGGTGTACCTCGCGGCGCTCGAGAACGGCGGCTCGGCCGACGACATCACGAAGGGCGTCGACTACTTCGGCAAGCTGAAGCAGGCGGGCAACTTCCAGAACGTGCTGCCGTCGCAGGCGACCGTCGCCTCGGGTGAGACGCCCGTCGTGATCCAGTGGTCCTACAACAACCTCGCGTGGGGCCCGGCGGCCGGCGCGAGCGGGAACAAGAACTGGAAGACCGTCGTCCCCGAGGGCCAGGCCCTCGGCTCGTACTACTCGCAGGCGATCAACAAGGACGCCCCGCACCCCGCGGCCGCGCGCCTCTGGCAGGAGTACATCGCCAGCCCGGACGTGCAGAACCTGTACCTCCAGGCCGGCGCCTTCCCGTCCACCCTCGCCGCGCTCGAGAAGTCGGGCAAGGTCGACCAGGACGCCCTCGACGCCGCCGGTGGCGCGCCGAAGGACTACGTCGAGCTGACCGACGAGCAGGTCACCGCCGCGGCGAAGGTGCTGTCGGCGAAGTGGGCCTCGACGATGGGCTCCTGAACAGCATGACCACCGCATCGGCACCGGGTGTGCCCGCCCCCGCGGCGGGCGCCACCGCATCGGCACCGGTCGCCGGGGCGACGCTCGTCACGAGCGAGCAGCCGGCCGATGCCACCGCCCGCCGCGTCGCCGGACCCCGTGTCCGGCGCCGCGGCGGCATCGCGTGGCTCGGCCTCACCCCCTTCGCCGCCTACGTCCTGCTGTTCCTGGCCGTCCCCGCGGTGGTCGCGATCGGCAGCGGCTTCTTCACGAGCGACGGCGCGTTCACGTTCGCCAACCTCGCCGCGTTCGCCGACCCGTCGGTCCTCCGTGCCTTCGGCGGCTCGTTCGCCCTGTCGGCCGTGTCCGCCGTGATCGGTGCCGTCGTCGGGGCGGTCGTGTGCTGGGCGCTCGCCGCACTCCGGCCCGACGGGCTCGTCCGGTCCGTGATCGACTCCGCCGCGAGCGTCCTCGCCCAGTTCGGTGGCGTCATGCTCGCGTTCGCGTTCATCGCCACGATCGGCGCGCAGGGCCTCGTCACGACGTGGTTGGTGTCCGTCTTCCACATCGACCTCAACGCCGAGGGCACCTTCCTCTACACGGTCCCCGGGCTCGTCATCCCCTACGTCTACTTCCAGGTGCCGCTGATGGTCCTCACGTTCATGCCCGCCCTCGAGGGCGTCAAGACCCAGTGGGGTGAAGCCGCCGCCACCCTCGGCGCCTCCCGCGCGACGTACTGGCGCCGCATCGGCCTGCCCGTGCTCGCGCCGGCGTTCTGGGGATCGCTGCTGCTCCTCTTCGCGAACGGGTTCTCGTCGTTCGCCACCGCGGCGGCCCTGATCTCCCAGGGCGGGATCGTGCCGCTCACGATCCGCACGCAGCTCACGAGCGAGACGATCATCGGGCTGCAGAACGTCGCCGGTGTGCTCGCCTTCGGCATGGTCGTCGTCATGGCGATCGTGATGGGCGCGTACTCGCTGCTGCAGCGTCGGGCATCGAGGTGGCAGCGATGAGCGCGGCTGCCCCAGTGCGTCCGTCGCGTGGGTCGGGTGAGTCGCGCCCGTCGCGCCCGTCGTCCCGTCGACGGCCAGGAGGCGCGGCTCGCCCCGGCCGCTTCGGCGCGGCCCCGTCACGGGTCACCGCCGCGATCGTGCTCGTCGTGGTCGGCCTCGTGTTCGCCGTCCCGCTCGTCGCCCTCGCGCAGTTCACCTTCCGCCAGGGGACGGACGGCAGCCTGACGCTCGCGCACTACGGCGCACTCGTCGACCCGGTGAACGCCGCGACGTACCAGCCGGTGTTCGACGGACTCGGGGCATCCCTGCTCATCGCGCTCATCACCGTGGGGATCGTGCTGCTCGTCCTGCTGCCGGCCCAGATCATCACGGCCCTGCGGTACCCGCGGCTCCGTCGGGTCCTCGAGTTCGTGTGCATCGTGCCGATCACCGTCCCCGTGGTCGTCCTCGTCGTCGGGTTCATCCCCGTGTACCAGGTCGTCGCCCAGGTGTTCGGCTCGGGCGCGTGGACCCTGTCGTTCGCGATCGGCATCGTCTCGCTGCCCTTCGCGTTCCGACCGATCGCCGCGGCCATCACCGCGATGGACATGGCCGTGCTCTCCGAGGCCGCCCGGTCGCTCGGCGCCTCGTGGTGGACCGTCACGTGGCGGGTGCTCCTGCCGAACCTCCGCCGCGGCATCACCGCCGCCTGCTTCCTGACCATCACGGTCGTCCTCGGCGAGTACACCCTCGCCTCGTTCCTCTCCCGCACGACGTTCCAGACGGCGCTCCTGCTCGTGCAGTCGACCGACCCCTACGTCGCCGCGATCTTCTCGCTGGGCGCACTCGTCTTCGGATTCGTGCTGCTCGTCGTCATCGGCCGGGTCGGCTCCCGCCGTCGCCGTGCCCCGAAGGAGTCCGCATGACCGTCACCGCCCCCGCCGCCCCGGCATCGCTCGCCACCGACGGCGCGACCGTCGAGCTGCACGGCGTCGAGAAGCACTACGGCGCGCACCGTGCCCTCGCCGGCCTGTCGCTCCGCATCGAACCCGGCGAGTTCGTGTCGCTGCTCGGGCCCTCGGGCTGCGGCAAGACGACCGCGCTCCGGGCGCTCGCCGGCCTCGAGGCCATCGACGCCGGCTCCATCCGCATCGACGGCGTCGACGTCGCGGGCACCCCGGTGGACAAGCGGGACATCGGCATGGTGTTCCAGCAGTACTCGCTGTTCCCGCACATGACCGTGCGGCAGAACGTCGCGTTCGGCCTGGAGATGCGCCGGGTCCCCGCAGCCGCGCGCCGCGAGCAGGTCATCGACGCGCTCGACATGGTGCACCTCGCCGAGTTCGCCGACCGCTACCCGCACCAGCTCTCCGGCGGCCAGCAGCAGCGCGTCGCCCTCGCCCGGGCCCTGGTCACCCGGCCCCGTGTGCTCCTGCTCGACGAGCCGCTGTCCGCGCTCGACGCCAAGGTGCGGGTGACCCTCCGCGACGAGATCCGCCGCATCCAGAGCGACCTCGGCATCACGACCGTGTTCGTCACCCACGACCAGGAGGAGGCGCTCGCCGTCTCGGACCGCATCGCGGTGATGAACGCCGGCGACATCGAGCAGATCGGCACGCCCGAGGAGCTCTACCGGTCCCCGTCCTCGGCGTTCACGGCGGACTTCGTCGGGCAGTCGAACCGGCTCCGCGGGGACCTGCGCGGGGGCGACGTGTTCGTCTACGGGTTCAGCGTCCCGGCCCTCGACGCCTCGGTGCCGGACGGCCCGGTGCTCGCCTACGTCCGCCCGGAGGACGTCGCCTTCGCCTCGGAGGGCGTCACCGGCACGGTCGTGGCCTCGAGCTTCCTCGGGTCGATCCGGCGCACCACGGTCCGGCTCGACGACGACACCGTCGTGACGGTGCAGCACGAGGTCGGCGACCGTCGTGCGGCCGGCGAGGCCGTCGCCGTGCGCCTGCTCGGCGCGCGCGTGGCGGTCGCCCCGCTCGCGTAGCCGCGAACTGACGGACGGGAGGCGCGGTGCGGGCCCGCGCCGCGCCTCCCGTCCCGTGGGTCAGCGCTGGAAGCGCGCGGCCGGGTCGTCGGACAGGGCCGCCTCGATCCGTGCCCGCATGGTCGCGGGCATCTCCGGCAGCGCGTCGAGCCGCACCCAGAAGGCCTCGGTGTTCTCGCCGTCGGCGGGGAAGGGATCCCCGGAGACGTACCGGCAGGCGAACACCAGGTCGAGGTACTGCGCCCGGTCGCCGTTCGGGTACGTCATCTCCGGCAGCACCTGCACCCACGCGAGGCGCTCGGCGACGGCGACGACGTCGGCTTCCTCGAGGACCTCGCGTTCGGCGGCGACCGCGGGTTCCTCGCCGGGGTCGACGATGCCGGTGACCGGCGTGAACGCGTGGTTGTCGGCCCGGCGCACGACGAGGAGCTCACGGTCCGGGCCCTCGCCGCGCGTCACGACGGCGGTGACCCCGGTGAGCCAGAGCGGCTCGTTCCCGATCTTCGAGCGGAGGGACAGGACGAAGTCAGGCGTGGGCATGCCGCCACGCTACCGACACGGGACCCTGTCGCGGACTGGTCATGACCAGTAGGCTGTCACCGTGGAGATCATCATCCTGCCCACGCCGGCTGAGGTCGGTCGCGTCGCCGCGGCCAAGATCGCCTCCGTCGTCGCGAAGAAGCCGTCCGCCGTCATCGGTGTCGCCACCGGGTCCAGCCCGCAGGGCATCTACGCCGACCTGCAGCGTCGTGTCGACGCGGGGGAGATCTCGTTCGCCGAGGCCCGCGCGTTCGCCCTCGACGAGTACGTCGGCATCCCGCTCGAGCACCCCGAGTCGTACGCCTCGGTGATCCAGCGCGACGTCATCGAGCCGCTCGGGTTCGAGCCCTCCCGCGTCCGGGTCCCGGACGGCCGCGCGTCCGACCTCGAGTTCGCGGCGAAGGAGTACGACGCCGCGATCCGTGCCGCCGGCGGGGTCGACGTGCAGATCCTCGGGATCGGCGCGAACGGGCACATCGGGTTCAACGAGCCGACGTCGTCGTTCGCGTCCCGCACGCGCATCAAGACCCTCGCCCCGTCCACGCGCGAGGCCAACGCCCGGTTCTTCGACAGCCTCGACCAGGTCCCGACGCACTGCATGACGCAGGGGCTCGGCACCATCCTCGAGGCCCGCGAGCTCGTCCTCGTCGCCCAGGGCTCGTCGAAGGCCGACGCCGTGGCCGCCGCCGTCGAGGGGCCGCTGTCGTCGTTCGTCCCCGGGTCCGCGCTGCAGCTGCACGAGCACGCCACCGTCGTCGTCGACGAGGAAGCCGCGGTGGGCCTCGAGCTCGCCGACTACTACACGTACACGTACGCGAACAAGCCGGCCTGGCAGCTGTTCGAGTAGGGCCGCGGATCAGCCGCCTGCACGTCGTTCGAACGCGGTGTGCAGGCGGCTGAGTCCGTCGTCGAGGGTCTCCGCCGAGCACCCGAAGTTGAGTCGCGCGAACCCGGCCCCCTGGCGTCCGAAGTCCGGTCCGCTGCCGAGCGCGACCTTCGCCTCGTCGACGAGCAGGGCTGCGGGGTCGTCACCCCACGGGAGCGCCCGCAGGTCGAGCCACGCCAGGTAGGACGCCTGCGGCTGCCGGTACCCGGTGCCGGGCAGCACGTCACCGAGTCGCTCGGCCAGGGTGCGGCGGTTCGCGGCGAGCTCGGTCAGCAGCGACGCGAGCCAGGGTCCGCCCTCGCTGAACGCCGCCACGCTCGCGGTGTACCCGAGGATCCCGGTGCGCTCGACCACCTCGCCGGGCATGCCGTCGAACCAGGCGCGGGCACGCTCGGAGGCGCCGACCATCAGGGCGCACTTCGTCCCCGCGAGGTTCCACGCCTTGCTCGCGCTCGTCAGGGTGACCCCGAGCTCCGCTGCCTCGGGGCAGGAGTCGAGGAAGGGCGTGAACGTCGCGTCCGCGTGCACGAGCGGCGCGTGGATCTCGTCCGAGACGACCACGGCGTCCCACTCGGCGGCGAGTCGGGCGAGGGCGGCGAGGTCCTCGCGGGTGTGGACGAGTCCGAGGGGGTTGTGCGGGTTGCAGAGCAGCACCGTGCGGGCCCCGTCCGCGAACGCCCGGCCGATCCCGTCGAGGTCCATCCGCCACCCGGCCGTCGTGTCGAACGGATCCGCGGTGCCCTCGGGTGCGATCAGCGGGACCTCGGTCACGGAGCCACCGGCCTCGGCGACGTACTCCCAGAACGGCGGGTACACGGGCGGCATGATGACGACCTGGTCCCCGGGCTCGATGACCCGGCGGAGCGTCTCCACCGCAGCCACCGAGACGTCCGTGGTGGTCCGCACGAGGTCCGGGTCGAGGCGCCACGACCAGCGGGCCTCGGCGAAGTCGGCGAACGCCTCGGGGAGCGCCCGCCCGTGCCCGACGTACCCGGTGTCACCGTTCGTGACCGCGGCCACGAGGGCGTCCCGCACGGGTTCGGCGAGCATGCTGTCCATCTCGGCGACGAACATCGGCAGCACGTCCGGCGGGTAGGCCGTGTACTTCTCGCTGGTGCGGGTGCGGTGCGCATCGAAGAGGGAGACCATGACGCTCATGGGGCCATCCTCGCAGCGGAGGGTGTGATCTGGACCTCAGTCGACGTCGGCGAGGGTGTACGGTCCGCTCGCGCCCGCGAAGGACACCACCTGCGCCCGGACGCCGACGTCGGCCTGCATGCGTGCTGCCGTGCGGAGTCCCAGTGCTCGGGTCCCCGCGTCACCGAACGGACCCCCGGCCCGCTCGGTCAGCGCGCGCCACCCGACGATCGCGCGCGCGGTGCCCTCGCGGAGCCCGGCGGCGCGCGCGGACATGATCTCGGCGCGGCGGCGGCCGTTCCAGGACTCGACCTCGGTGCCGACGCGGTCGGCGGGCGCCACCACGACGGGGTGCGCGACCGGGAAGGTGTCGATCCCGCTGCCGGCACCGCACCAGACGTGGACGTCGTCACCGACTTCGAGCTGCACCCTGCTCGCGAGCGTGAACGCGTCGACCCGGTGGGCGTCACGGACGGCGGCCGAGGGCCACTCGAACGACGTCCCGCTCAGCGCGTCGAACACGTCGTTCCACGCCTCGAGGTCGTGCCGCAGGGCAGCGCTGAGGCCGAGGGCGTCCGCGCCCGCGTCGACGAGACCGACGTCCTCGGAGGATCCGCGGTACCAGAGCGGCGAGTCCCCGACGCCGTACTCGGCCATCACGAGGACGATCGCCCGCGGTGGGCGACGTCGACCGCCCGGCGCGTGCTCGTCCCCGTGCTGCATGGCGTCCATCCAAGCAGGCGCGGGCGGGGCGACCGATCGACGTGAACAGCAGGAGAGCGCTCGGTGACCGATCGCGCGTCCCCCGTCCGAGGGGTCTAGCGTCGCGGACGTGAACCGTTCCCGCGTGCACCGTCGCCCGCTCCTCCGCCCGCTGCCGCTCGCCGCGGCGGCCACGATCGCCGCGCTGCTCGGGACGGGGATGGTCGCCGCACCGGCGGTCGCCTCGCCGTCCGGGCAGGCAGGGCAGGCGGCCCGCACCGTCTCCGATCCCGCCCGCTACGTCGACCCGTTCATCGGCACGAGCGGCGACGGCAACACCTGGCCCGGCGCGACCGCCCCGTTCGGCATGCTCCAGTGGAGCCCCACCGGCACCGCGGGCGACCAGACCTCGACCCCGGTCGCGAACGGCTACTCGTACGACGTCGACCGACTGCGGGGGTTCAGCCTGACGCACCTCAACGGTGCGGGCTGCGCGCCGGGGGCCGCCGGTGACGTGCCGATCATGCCCGTCACCACACCGGTCACGACCTCGCCGTCGTCCGACTCCACCGACGCGGTCTACGCCGCCGGGTACTCGCACGACGACGAGTCCGCGAGCCCCGGTCGCTACACGGTCCGCCTCGACAACGGCGTCCGCACCGACCTCGCCGTCACCACGCGTGCCGGCGTCGGCGAGTTCGCGTTCCCGGCCGGCGAGGACGCGAACCTGCTCTTCCGCACGTCGAACTCGATCAACGGCAGCGAGGCGGCGACCACCCGCGTCGACGCACGGACCCGCACGGTCAGCGGCAGCGTCCTGACCGGCGGCTTCTGCAGCCGCCGTGCGAACGGGGGCGGGGCCACGAACCCCGACCGCCGCAGCTACTACCGCCTGTTCTTCACGGCGACCTTCGACCGGGCGTTCACGAGCACCGGCACCTGGCAGGACGGCACGGTCCGGCCAGGAGGCACGTCCTCCTCCGGCGGGGAGGGGTACCTGACCGGCGCCGACCGTGCCGGACGCGGCTCCGGCGCGTGGGTCGGGTTCGACGCGCGTCGCGGTGCGACGGTGCACGCGAAGATCGGCATCTCGTACGTGAGCGCGGCAGGAGCCGTCGCCAACCGCGACGGCGAGGTGACCCCGCGCTCGACCGTCGCCAGCGTGGCGGCCGGCACCCGCGCCTCCTGGAACCGCGAACTGTCGCGCCTGCGCGTCGGTGGCGGCACGGCGGACCGGACCACCCAGCTGTACACGTCCGTGTACCACGCGCTCATGCAGCCGAACACCCTGAACGACCGTGACGGCCGCTACCTCGGGCCGGACCAGCGGGTGCACCGGATGGACCGGGGCCACCGGGCCGTCTACGGCACGTACTCCGGGTGGGACCAGTACCGGGCACAGATCCAACTGCTCGCACTGCTGCGACCGGACGTCGCCGGGGACATGGCGCAGTCGATGCTGCGGTTCGCCGAGCAGAACGGCGGGGAGTGGGACCGCTGGCTCCACCTCGGTGCGCCGACGCACGTCATGACCGGCGACCCCTCGGCCGCGACCCTCGCCACCTGGTACGCCATGGGCGTCCGGAACTTCGACGTGCGAGCCGCCTACGCCTCGCTGAAGCACCAGGCGACCGTCGAGAACGCCGACGCCGAGAGCGACATCGGCTGCCCGGGCCAGTGCCTGGCGCAGCGGCCGGCCCTCGACGAGTACCTGCAGCGGCACTACGCGGCGAACGACGACTGCTCGTGCTGGGGCGGCGCTGCCGAGACCCTCGAGGACTCGATCTCCGACAGTGCGCTCGGGTACTGGGCCTCGTCGCTCGGACTGCGCTCGGATGCCCGGATGTTCGCGGAGCGCGGGACCTACTGGAAGAACACGTTCAACCCGGCCGTCGGGTACCAGGCCGCTCGCCAGGCCGACGGGTCGTGGACGCCGGACTGGTCGCCCTCGACCGGCACCGGGTTCGCGCAGGGGACGAGCGCGCAGTACACGTGGCTCGTGCCGCAGGACGTGCACGGGCTGTCGACCGCGCTGGGCGGTGACGACGCCGCTGCGGCTCGCCTGGACACGTTCTTCCACGACAGCTCCGGCGCGTTCGCGGTGAGCGGCGGTGACCCCACGAAGTTCGACCCGACCAACGAGCCCGACATCCACACGCCGTGGATGTACAACGCGCTCGGCAAGCCGTGGAAGACGCAGGAGACCGTGCGTCGGGTCGTCGACGACGCCTACACGACCGGGTCGAGCGGGCTGCCGGGCAACGACGACCTCGGCACGATGAGCGCCTGGTACGTCTTCGCGTCGATCGGGTTGTTCCCGCAGACGCCGGGGCGGGCGGAGATGCTCATCGGCAGCCCGACGTTCAGCACGGTCGACATCCGACGGTCGAGCGGGGAGCGGATCGTCGTCCGGTCCTCCGGCACGGAGCCGTACGTCCACGGTGCACGCCTGGACGGCCGGACGCTCGAGAAGTCCTGGGTGCCGGCGTCGTTCGTGACCCGCGGTGGGACGCTGTCGCTGCGGGTCGGGGACACGGCGGACACGTCGTGGGCGAGCGGGGTGCGGGGGCGGCCGGTCGACCGGTAGGCGCCGCGGCGATCAGCGGAGCGGCCGCCCGGCACCCCAGACGCGGCGGACCTCGAACGACGGCGACAACGCCACGAGGTCGGCGGCGTACCCCGGCGCGAGCCGACCCAGCCGGTCGCCGAGCCCCAGCGCCGCCGCCGGCACGCTGGTCAGCGCCGCCACGGCGTCCGGCAGCGTCTGTCCCGCGAGGGTCACGGCGTTCCGCAGCGCCACGTCCTGCGTCAGCGTCGACCCCGCGATGGTGTCCGTCCCCGCGACGTGCGCGATGCCGTCGGTGACGGTCACGGCGAGGGACCCGAGCGTGTACGAGCCGTCGGCCGCACCGGCAGCACCCATGGCGTCGGTGATGAGGGCGACGCGGCCCGGTGCCGCACGCAGCAGCATCGACGCCACGGACGGTTGCACGTGCACGCCGTCGAGGATGAGCTCGAGCGTCACGCGGTCGTCGGCCACGGCGGCCGTGATCGGCCCGGGAGCCCGGTGGTGGATGCCCGGCATGGCGTTGAACGCGTGCGTCAGCAGGGTCGCGCCGGCGTCGAACGCCGCCCGGGCCTGGTCGTACGTGCCGACCGTGTGGCCGACGGCGACGGTGACGCCCGCGGTGACGAACCGTTCGGTCGCGTCGAGGGCGCCGGCGAGCTCCGGCGCGATGGTGACCTGGCGGACGACGCCCTCGCCGGCCTCGAGCAGGTCCGCGACCGGACCGGGCGCCGGGTCGATCAGGAACGACTCGTTGTGGGCGCCCTTGTTGTGCGGGGAGAGGAAGGGGCCCTCGAGGTGGACGCCGAGCACGAGCGGGTCGTCGGCCATCACCGTGCGGATGCGGTCGAGCGAGGCGGTCAGCGCGGGGACCGGGTTCGCGACGAGGGACAGGACCGAGCGGGTCGTGCCGTGCGACCGGTGGACCTCGAGCGCGGCTGCGATCGAGTCGTCCTCGTAGGCGGTGCCGCCGCCGCCGTGGCCGTGCAGGTCGATGAAGCCGGGCGTCAGGACGGCGTCGCCGAGGTCCACGACCTCGTGCACCGAGGTCGCCGCCGGTGCCTCGGGGCCGGAGCCGACCGCGTGGATCGTGTCACCGACGACGAGGACCCAGCCGTCCGCGGTGGAGCCGGCCGCGTCGACCACGTGGGCCGAGCGGATCAGCGTGCGCCGCGCCTCATGGCCGACGGAGCCGCCGACGTTCACCGGGTCTCCTTGCGGAACTGCACCACGCCCGACAGGGCTGCCACGAGGATGAAGACCAGCCCCACCACCGGGTGCCCGATCGAGATCCAGCACCCGCCGGCCGCGATCACGAGGGCGACCTCGACGATGGTCTTGCCGACGATGTCCGTCTCGATCGGCGACGCCTGCGACCGGAACAGGTACCAGACCACCGCGGCGAACACCGGCGCGCCGATCATGAAGAGGATGCCCGGCATCGGGAACGGCCAGGCGATGTAGCCCCAGTACGCCAGCGAGACCAGGCCGAAGGCGCACACCAGGATGCGGAGCACCGTCCAGCCGTCGAGCCTCCGCGGGCGGATGGCGTGCGGGTCCGGGGTGTCGCCCCAATCGACGGGGGACTGCGGTGCTGACATGCGGTGCCTACTTGAAGATGATGGTGCGGGCGCCGTCGAGGAGGACACGGTCCTCGGCGATCCAGCGCACCGCCTGGGTGAGCGTGCGGGACTCCTCGTCCTGGCCGATCGAGACCAGCTCGGCGGGGTCCTTCGTGTGGTCCACGCGGACGACGTTCTGCTCGATGATCGGGCCCTCGTCGAGGTCGCTCGTCACGAAGTGCGCCGTCGCACCGATGAGCTTGACCCCTCGGGCGTGCGCCTGCCGGTAGGGGTTCGCGCCCTTGAAGCCCGGCAGGAACGAGTGGTGGATGTTCACCGCGCGACCCTCGAGTGCGGCGCACAGCTCCGGCGAGAGGATCTGCATGTACCGGGCGAGGACGACGAGCTCGATGTCGTGCTCCTCGACCGCCTGCAGCACCCGGCGCTCCATCTCCTGCTTGCTCGCGGCGTCCGTCACCGGCCGGTGCTCGAACGGCACGGAGTAGAACGACGCGAGCTCGGAGAGGTCCGCGTGGTTCGAGAGCACGAGCGGCACCTCGATCGGGAGCTGTCCGCCGCGCTGCCGGTACAGCAGGTCGTTCAGGCAGTGCCCGGCCTTCGACACGAGGACGAGGGTGCGCAGCGGCCGGCCGACGACGTCGAGCTGGACGCGGGCGTCGTAGCGCTCGGCGACGGGGGCGAGCGCGGCCTCGAACGTGGTGCGGTCGACGGGGGCCATGACCTGGAGGCGCATGAAGAACGTGTTCGTGTCGACGCTCGAGAACTGCTGCGACTCGGTGATGTTCCCGCTCGCGGCGACGACGGCTCCGGAGACGGCGTGCACGATCCCGGGCTGGTCGTCGCAGACCAGCGTGAGGGTCCAGTGCGTGGGGGTCTGCTCGCTCGGGGCGGTCGGAGCGGTCGGGTCGGTCACCGGATCAGGGTACCGGGATCGGGCTGTCGGGAGGCGCGGTGCGGCCCCGCCGGTCGGGCTGCGGCCCGCCGGCGGTCGCGCGGGGGCGGCGCGCGGGTGGCGGGACTGACCGGGCGCCGTCAGCGGGGGCGCGGCGCCGCCGCCGGGCGCCGCTGCCCCGCGGCTCCGACGGGCGGCGCACAACCAAAGTCACGTCGAACCGGACGATCGCGCGGTTCGACGTGTCTTTGGTTGTGCGCGCGCCTGGCCGGCGGCCGGCCGGCCCGGCGCCGCCCGCCTCGCGGCGTCAGCGCGGGAGCGGCCGCGACAACGCCCGGTCGGCGATCGTCAGGACGCTCAACAGCACCGCAACCCCCACGATCACCCACGCCAGCACGTGCAGGTCCGGCGTCGTCGGGGCCTGGCCGAACACCCCGCCGATCAGCGAGGACGCCCCGATCGCCCCGATGTACACGCTCGTCCGGGACAGCCCCGCCGCGGTGCCGATGTACTCCGCGGGCACCACCCGGTAGAGCGCCGCCTGGTTCGACACGGACGCCAGGGCCTGCGGCACGCCGAACAGCGCCGGCGCGAGGACGAGCAGGAACACCGGCGACCCGGTGTGGAGCAGCAGGAGAAGCAGCCCGCCGACGATCGGCACCACGGCCGCGACGATGAGCGGCCCCCGCACGGCGGTCTTCCGGGCGATGAGGAACGACGCGACCCCGGCGACGATCGCCGCGGGCAGCTGCATGTACCCGGCGACGTCGCTCGAGTACCCCGCGACGTCCTGCACCCACTGCGAGAAGCCGTAGGTCATCGTGTAGGCGAGCATGTACACGAGGAAGAGCCGCATGTACGTGCGCGAGAGGGCACCGTTCCGGGCGAGCATCCGCACGTCGACGAACGGCCGCACGGCGCGGAGCTCCCAGAGCACGAGCGCGACGAGCAGCACGACTGCCGTGCCGAGCAGCCACCAGAGTCCGGCGGACAGGTCGAGCAGGAACACGAGGAGCGCCGACACGAAGCCGGTCATGAGCAGCATCCCGAACGGGTCGAGCGCGGTGAGGACGGGCAGGTCCTCGTCGGTCCGCGGCCGGAGCCTGTCGGACGGCAGCCACAGCGCGGAGACGACGATCCCGAAGGCGGCGAGCGGGACGTTGACGAGGAAGATCGCGTGCCACCCGAACGCGGCGATGAGCGCTCCACCGAGGGGCGGCCCGGCGGCGGCGGACACGAGCGACGTGATCGACAGCGCGCCGAGCACGAGCGGCGGGGTGGGCTTCCCGATGCGGGCGGAGTGCTGGCGCAGGGTCGTCAGCGCGGCCGGGTACGCCGACGAGGTCCCGATGCCGATCAGCACGCGCGCGAACACCGCGCCGCCGAAGCCGGTCAGGAACTCGGGCACGATCCCGGCGATCCCGACGATGACGAGTCCGGTCAGGAACACCTTCTTCGGACCGAACCGGTCGGCGAGCTTGCCCATCGTCGGCTGCGCGATGGCGCTCGCGAGGTACAGCGCCGCGACGAGCCAGATCGCCTGCGCCGCACCGATCCCGAGGTCGCGGGAGATCGGCGCGAGGGCGACCGACACCATCGTCGTGTTGATCGGGTTGAGCAGCGGTCCGACCAGGACCGGCACGAGGAGTTTCGGGCCGAAGCCGCTGCCGCCGGGTCCGGTCGACGGGGAGACGGGTGTGGGGGCGGTTGCGGTGGACGTGGTCGGCTGCCTTTGCGAGGGGGTCGCGTCGTGACGGCCAGGAGGCGCGGCTCGCGTCGGTCGACGCGGGTCGCCCCTCCTGGTGGTCACGGTTCGACGAGGGGTTCGAGGATGCGGAGGGAGCGGGCGACCGTGGCACGGTCGTCGGGGTCGAGCGTCGCGAGGCGCTCGGCGAGCAGGCGGGTCCGGGCGCGGTGGGACTCGTCGCGGGCGGTGCGGCCGGCGTCGGTCGCGGCGACGATGGTCCGGCGCCCGTCGGTCGGGTCCTGCGTGCGGGTGACGAGGCCGAGGTCCTCGAGCGCCTGGACGGTCGCGCCCATCGACTGCGGGCGGACGCCCTCGGCACGGGCGAGTTCGGCGGTCGTGGTCGCGCCGTCGCGGACGAGCCGCCCGAGTGCGGCGGACTGCGAGGCCGTGACGTCGTCGACCTTGCCGACCAGGGTCGTGCGGCGGATCTTGCCGTACAGCGTCAGCAGCGCCCCGGCGAGCACGTCCGGGCCGTCGCCGTTAGATTCCATACCGTCACGGTACTACTTCGACAGGCGAACTTGCAAGGCTGCCTTCTGAACTCACGGCTCGAAGACGATCCGCCGCTTCGTCACCACGAACCCCGCACGCTCGAACGCCCGACGCATCGGGGTGTTCGTCGCGTCTGTCGTCCCGACCACCCGCGGTGCACCGGCAGCGGCGTGCACCCGGACCGCCTCGGCCAGCAGTCCGTCGACGACGCCGCGCCCCCGGTGCTGCGGCAGGACGCCGATGTAACTGACGGCCGCGTCGTACGCCGTCCGGGTCGCGATGACGAAGCCGACGACGAGTCCCTCTGCGTCGAGGGCGATCCGCCACCCGTCCCGTGATCCGGGCAGCGACCGGTAGAACGCGAGGTCGTCGGCGGCCGCACCCCGCGAGCCCAGTTCGGCGACGGAGGCCAGCGTGTGTGCATCGAGGCTCCCGACCGCGACGCGCGCGAAGAGGTCCACGAACTCGGCGTCGTCGCCACCGCGGAACCGCAGGGCCGGCGTCGACACCGACCCCGTCGCGGGAGCGCCCGGCTGTTCGAGCGCGACGCTGACCCGCTCGGTCATCCGTCCGAGTCCGGCGGCACGGGCCGCTGCCGTCCGCCACCGCACGGCCGCGACGGCGTCGTCGTCCGTGTGCCAGTCCACTGCGACGTCGACGATCCACTCCGGCAGCGAACCGAACGCGGCGGTCCCGGCGGCGATGAGTCCGGCGGCGATCTCCCGGCGCTCGTCGCGGTCGGACGACCCCGGTGCGATGAGCAGGTCGTCGAGTGTCGACGGCGCCGCAGCGTCCGCACCGCCCCACCAGAGCGCACGGCCGACGGGACGGCCGTCCCGCAGGGCCAGCCACGACCACTCCGGGCGGTAGTTCCCCGTGGCGGACTCGGCCCGGTACCGGTCCGCACCGATCCACGCGACCGGTTCGTCCGTCGAGAAGGCGAGCAGCGCCTCCAGGTCGTCACCGTCGACGGGGCGGAAGGCGACGCTCACCGCGGACCGGTCAGGGTCTCGACCAGATGTTCCTGCACGTACCCGAGCCAGTCGTAGACGTCCCGGAGGCCGACGCCCGCGTCGGCGGTGTACGACTGCTCCTCCGTGGCGGAGTCCACGATCCCCAGCCGGTCCGCGATCGTCAGCCGCAGGTCCGTCAGGCAGCGCAGCCAGGCCTGCTCGTCCGAGGTCTCGAAGGCGCCGTCCCGTGCCCCGGTGAGCCACGCGTGCACGGCCCGGGCGTTCTCGGTCTTCCTCGCCACCAGGTCCGACTCGGTCCACCGCCGGAACTCCGCGCTCGCCTCGGCGTCGTCGCGGTAGGCATCCGGGAACATCCGCGCCGCGACCGGGTCGGATGCGAGGTCCCCGTCGAGCACCTGCTGCAGCTGCTCGGTCAGCGACGTGAGCACGCCGCGCTCGCCGGAGGACATGGCGAGGTGCACGCCGTCGGCACGGCGGACGAACGGGATCAC
Source organism: Curtobacterium sp. GD1 (assembly GCF_020882855.1). Taxonomy (NCBI): domain Bacteria; kingdom Bacillati; phylum Actinomycetota; class Actinomycetes; order Micrococcales; family Microbacteriaceae; genus Curtobacterium; species Curtobacterium sp. GD1. Next base: position 94,313 of record NZ_JAFEVQ010000005.1, read on the forward strand.
GGAGCGGGCGCCCTGTCCACCGAGGCCTGCAGCCCGTACCCGTGCATGGCCTCGACGTGGGCCTCCATCGCTTCGCGGGGGCCGGTCGCCACGATCGCGCGTCCGTCGTCGTTCACCTGGCGCATGAGTCGCTCCGCCTTCGCCCGCGGGAAGCCGAAGTACTGCTGGAAGACGTAGGTCACGTAGGACATGAGGTTCACCGGGTCGTCCCACACGACGGCGACCCACGGCGTGTCCGGTCGCACGCTCGTGCGGGCGTCGGTGCGCTCGTCCACGTCGGGCGTCAACAGGGTCATGCACCCAGGGTGACACGAACCTGCTCGCTCGGTACGATCGGGGGGTCGCGACTGGCGTTGGATGGGTCACCATCGGGGAGCGACACCTGACACGGTGCGCGGCCGTACGCCTGGGCCGCGCCCACCCGTCCACCTCGTCGTGCGCGTGCGCGACGGAACAGACAACGAGGAGTCCCGTGTCCATCACCGATCTGCCCCCCGCAGCCACCAACACCGCCTTCAACGCCCCGCTGAACGAGGTCGACCCCGAGATCGCCCGCGTCCTCGAGCAGGAGCTCGGCCGCCAGCGCGACACCCTCGAGATGATCGCGTCCGAGAACTTCGTGCCGCGCGCCGTCCTCGAGTCGCAGGGCTCCGTGCTCACCAACAAGTACGCCGAGGGCTACCCGGGCAAGCGCTACTACGGCGGCTGCGAGTACGTCGACGTCGCCGAGCAGCTCGCCATCGACCGCGCGAAGGCCCTCTTCGGCGCCGAGTACGCCAACGTCCAGCCGCACTCGGGCGCCACGGCCAACGCGGCCGTCCTGCACGCCATCGCCTCGGCCGGCGACACCATCCTCGGCCTCGAGCTCGCGCACGGCGGTCACCTGACCCACGGCATGAAGCTCAACTTCTCCGGCCGCATCTACAACGCCGTCGCGTACGGCGTCGACCCGGAGACCTTCGAGGTCGACTACGACGACATCCGCGCGAAGGCCATCGAGCACCAGCCGAAGGTCCTCATCGCCGGTTGGTCGGCCTACCCGCGCCAGCTCGACTTCGCGAAGTTCCGTGAGATCGCGGACGAGGTCGGCGCGAAGCTCTGGGTGGACATGGCGCACTTCGCCGGTCTCGTCGCCGCCGGCCTGCACCCGTCCCCGGTGCCGCACGCCCACGTGGTGTCCTCGACGGTGCACAAGACCCTCGGCGGCCCCCGCTCCGGCATCATCCTGTCCAACGACGAGTCGCTCTTCAAGAAGCTCAACTCGGCCGTGTTCCCGGGCCAGCAGGGCGGTCCGCTCATGCACGTGATCGCCGCCAAGGCCACCGCGTTCCTGCTCGCTGCCACCCCGGAGTTCAAGGAGCGCCAGGAGCGCACGATCCGCGGTGCCCAGGCGCTCGCCGCACGGCTGACGGCCGACGACGCGAAGGCTGCGGGCATCGACGTCCTCACCGGTGGCACCGACGTGCACCTCGTGCTCGTGGACCTCCGCACGTCCGAGGTCGACGGCAAGCAGGCCGAGGACCTCCTGCACGAGGTCGGCATCACCGTGAACCGCAACTCCGTGCCGTTCGACCCGCGCCCGCCGATGGTCACCTCGGGTGTCCGCATCGGCACCTCGGCGCTGGCCACCCGTGGCTTCGGCGACGCGGAGTTCACCGAGGTCGCGGACATCATCGCGCTGACCCTCATGCCGAACCCCGACATCGACGCGCTCTCGGCACGGGTCAAGGCCCTGACCGACGCGTTCCCGCTCTACGCGTGAGCGGCGCCGCCCCGTCGCCCGCGCCGCTGCCGCGCGAGCGCTGGGCGGGTGAGGGCAGTGCCGTCCGCATCGACGGCACCGCCCTCGCCGCCCGCACGCTCGACGACCTGAAGGTCCGCATCGACCGGCTGCACGACCACGGGTTCCGCCCCGGGCTCGGCACGATCATGGTCGGCCAGAACGCGGGCTCGGTGTCCTACGTCGCGGGCAAGCACCGCGACTCGGCGCAGATCGGGCTCGACTCGGTCCGCATCGACCTGCCCGAGACCGCGTCGGCCGCCGACATCCGGGCAGCGATCCTGCAGATGAACGACGACCCCCGGGTCACCGCGTTCATCGTGCAGCTCCCGCTGCCGCAGGGGATCGACCCGATCCCGATGCTCGAGCTGATGAACCCGGCGAAGGACGCCGACGGCCTGCACCCGACCAACCTCGGTGAGCTCGTGCTCGCCGTCCCGGGCGGTGCCGGCACGATCGACGCACCCCTGCCGTGCACCCCGCGCGGCATCGTCGCGATGCTCGAGGCGTACGACGTCCCGATCCGGGGCCAGCACGTCACGATCATCGGGCAGGGACTCACGGTCGGTCGTCCGCTCGGGCTGCTCCTCACCCGGCTCGAGGCCACCGCGACCCTCACCCACTCCCTCACCGAGGACGTCGCCGCAGAGTGCCGCCGCGCGGACATCATCGTCGCCGCGGCCGGTGTCGCGGGGCTCGTGCAGCCGGACTGGGTGAAGCCCGGTGCGGCGGTCATCGACGTCGGCATCAGTCGCGTGGTCTCCCCGGACACGGGCAAGGCGCGCCTCCGGGGCGACGTCGACCCCGCGGTCGCCTCGGTGGCGGGCTTCCTGTCGCCGACGCCCGGCGGTGTCGGCCCGATGACGCGCGCGATGCTGATGAAGAACGTGGTCGAGGCCGCCGAGCGCCACTTGCACTAGCGCGGGCGCCGCGCGTGCGCTTCGTGAGCAGAAATGGTCGGGTCCCGTCGTGGAACCCGACCATTTCTGCTCACGAAGCACGGTCGGGAGGCGCGGGTCGCCGCCGCCACGTCCGCTCGGGCCCGAGGTGGCCGGGCCCGGGGCGTGCCCCGGACGGGCGCTTCTGCCGCGGCCGGCACCGCGCTACCGTTCGAGCATGACCACCTCCGCCGCGGAGCCCCGGGCACGCGAGTCGCTCTTCACGAAGGACACCCGCAAGCTCGTCTGGATCACGCTGCTGTGCCTGTTCCTGCAGGTCCTCGGACAGAACTGGTCCGCTCAGCCGCGGCTGCCCGGCAGCACGGACGTGCACGAACTCGGCTTCGTGCAGTTCGAGGCCCGGCCGTGGATCGGGTGGGTGCTCCTCACGGTCGGCTTCGCGGTGGCCGGCTTCGTCGTCGGGGTCGCTCGGCGCGGTGCCGCACGGTGGGACCAGGACCGCGTGCTCGCGCTCGGTCTGGCCGGGGTGGTCGGGGTGACCGTGCTGGTGTGGGTGCTGTTCATCGTGCAGTGGCAGTGGGTGTACTGGGCCGTCGCGCACGGCGACCTGCACCCGTTCACGATCGGCGACGTCTCGTGGTCGATCCAGCGACTCGAGGGCGCGCCGTGAGCGTCGACCGCAGTGCTACTGTCTCGCACATGGGGGAGAACGTGCAGACCGCGCCCGTGATGGCGCACGCCGGACGGCAGCTGCGACCGCGAGCGGGGGGCCTCGTGCTGATCGGGGCCGTCGCGCTCCTGTCGTACCCGACGCTCACGATGTGGTCCGCCTCGTCGGAGTACGGCGGGACGGACAGCGACGGGCACTGGATCGACAACGCCGGCAACCCGCTGTCGAGTGCGCCGCCCACCGTGAACGTCGAGGGACACACGGCGCCGGCCGCGATCGCCGTCCTGCTCCTCGTGGTCGTCGTCGGGGTGTTCCTGCCGCCGATGCTCGCGCGGTTCGGCAAGCGATCGCTCGGCGACGTCGTCCGGTTCGCGGCGTACCTGGCCGTCCCGGTGGTCGTCGTGGTCGGCGTGCTGATCTACACCGTGTGGCAGGGGCACGTCGTGATGGACCAGATCGACCACGAGGTCCTGCACCCGCACGGCTTCCCGTGGGGCGGCGTGACCGTCACCACGGGGCACGCGACCCGCTGACCCGCGGCCCCCGGTCGGCCCGCCGGGACCCGGCGCGTCAGTCGCGCCGGGCGCCCTGCGCGGCGTGCACCGTGAACACCGTCGGCTCGCGGTACCCGGCCGCGGCGAAGGCGGCGGTGACCGCGTCTGCGATCGTCTGCCGCGCCTCCTGGTCGACCAACGCGATCGCCGCACCGCCGAAGCCGCCACCGGTCATCCGCGCGCCCACCGCACCGTGCTCCATCGCGGTCGCGACCGCGAGGTCGAGCTCCGGCACCGAGATCTCGAAGTCGTCCCGCATCGACTCGTGCGACGCGACCAGCAGGGACCCGATCGCCCGCGGCCCGTGCTCGCGCAGCGTGCGGACGGTGTCGAGGACGCGCTGGTCCTCGGTCACGACGTGCCGGACACGGCGGAAGGTCTCGTCGTCGAGGAGTTCCTGCGCGCGCGGCAGGTCGTCGACCGACAGGTCGCGGAGCGCCTCGACGCCCATCACGGCTGCACCGTGCTCGCACGACGCGCGACGGGCCTTGTAGCCGCCGGTGGCGTGTGCGTGCTCGACGCGCGTGTCGACGACGAGGACCTCGAGCCCGTTCGCCTCGAGCGCCAGGTCGACCACGGCGGTGTCGAGCGTGCGGCAGTCGAGGAAGACGACCGCGTCCTGCTCGCCGAGCAGCGAGGCGGACTGGTCCATGATCCCGGTGGGGGCGCCGACGGCGTGGTTCTCGGAGTACTGGCCGACCCGGGCCAGGGTCTTCCGGTCGAGCCCGAGCTCCCACAGGTCGTTGAAGGCGAGTGCGACGCCGCACTCGATCGCGGCGCTCGACGAGAGCCCGGCACCGACCGGGACGTCCGACTCGATGAAGACGTCGAAGCCGGTCTTGTCGGTGAGGTCCGCGCCCGCCTGCTCGCGGAGTGCCCACGCGATGCCGAGGACGTACGCCGACCAGCCGTCCATGCGCTCGGGCGCCAGCTCGTCGAGGGAGAGCTCGACGACGGTGCCCGCGTCGAACGCCGACGCGACGCGCAGCTGCCGGTCGTCCCGCGGGGCGATCGAGGCGGTCGTGCGACGGTCGATCGCGAAGGGCAGCACGTACCCGTCGTTGTAGTCGGTGTGCTCGCCGATGAGGTTGACCCGGCCGGGCGCGGAGTACCGCACCGCGGGCTCGTACCCGTAGACCTGCTGGAACGTCATGCGCGTTCGATCCCTCCTCGGATGAACTCGGCCGCCTTCTCGGGGACGAGGTCCCCGATCCACGCGCCCATGGCGGCTTCGCTGCCGGCCAGGAACTTGAGCTTGTCCGCCGCGCGACGCGGGGACGTGATCTGGAGCATGAGCCGCACGGTGTCGCGGCCGGTGTGCACCGGCGCCTGGTGCCACGCGGCGATGTACGGCGTCGGGTCGCCGTAGAGCTTGTCGATCCCGCGGGTGAGCCGCAGGTGCATGTGCGCCAGCTCGTCCTTCTCGGCGTCGGTGAGCCCGGCGAAGTCGGGGACGTGCCGGTGCGGGAGCATGTGGATCTCGATGGGCCAGCGTGCGGCGAAGGGCACGAAGGCGGTGAAGTGCTCACCGGCGAGGACGACCCGGTCGGAGGCACGTTCGTTCGCGAGGTGCTGCTCGAACAGGTCCGGCCCGAACCGCTCGATGCTCGCGAGCAGGCGCTGGGTGCGCGGGGTGACGTAGGGGTAGGCGTAGATCTGCCCGTGCGGGTGGTGGAGCGTGACGCCGATGGCCTCGCCCCGGTTCTCGAACGGGAAGACCTGCTGGATGCCGGGCATCCGGGACAGCGCCGCCGTGCGGTCCGCCCACGCCTCGACCACGGTGCGGGCGCGTGACTCGGAGATCGACGCGAAGGAGCCCTCGGTCGCGGGCGAGAAGCAGACGACCTCGCACCGCCCGACGCTCCGGAACTGCCGGTTCAGCCCGACCTCGGTCAGGGAGTCGAGCGACGGCGGGGCGTCGTCCGCCCCGTCGGGTCCTGCGAGCATCGGGCCGAAGGACGGGGATCGGTTCTCGAACACCGCGACGTCGTACCGACTCGGGATCTCGGAGGGGTTCTCCGCCGACTGCGGCGCGAGCGGGTCCTGGTCGGCCGGAGGCAGGAACACGCGGTTCTGCCGGCTCGCCGCGATGGACACCCACTCGCCCGTGAGGACGTCCTGCCGCATGCGCGCCGTCTCCGGCCGCGGGTCGAGGACACGCTGGTCGATGCTGCGTTCTGCGGGCAGCGTCGAGTCGGCGTCGTCGAAGTAGAAGAGGTCGCGTCCGTCCGCGAGCTTCGTCACGCGCTTGGTGATCACCGCACAACCCTAGCGGCTCCACGAAGCATTGCGAAAGTGTTCGTAAGCACGCGAAACTGGTGGCATGACGGACGACGACCTCTCCTTCCTGGCCGGCGCGCTCCCCGCGCCGCTGCGGCAGGACCGCATCGTCTCGATCGTCGAGGGCGCGCCCGGACTCGTCCGAACGGCCGCCCTGGCAGCGGCCCTCGGCACCAGCGAGGTGACCGTCCGGCAGGACCTCTCCCTGCTCGACCAGGAGGCGCGGATCCGGCGGGTCCGCGGCGGTGCCGTCCGCCTCGGGGCCGGTTCCACCGAGCGCCCCTTCGAGGAGACCGCCGTCGAGCACCAGGTGGCCAAGGCCGCCATCGGCCGCGCCGCGGCGGCGCTCGTGCGCTCCGGGCAGTGCGTCGTGCTCGACGTCGGCACCACGCCCGCCGCCGTGGCGACGGCACTGGTCGCGCGCGAGGACCTCGTCGACGTCACGGTGGTCACGAACTCGCTGACGACCGCGCTCGTGCTCGAGGCCGCCGTCCCGCGCTTCACCGTCATCGTCACCGGGGGCACGCTCCGACCGCTGCAGCACTCACTCGTGGCGCCGTTCAACGGCACGCTGCTGCCGATGATCGCCGCGGACCTCGTGTTCCTCGGTGGCACCGGGGTCGACGTCGCGCACGGCCTCACCAACGTGAACCTGCCCGAGACCGAGGCGAAGCGGATGCTCGCGGCCGCGGCTCGGCGTACGGTCGTGGTCGCGGACGGGTCGAAGTTCGGCCGGGCCCACATCGGGGTCGTCCGCGCGCTCGAGGACATCGACGTCGTCGTCACCGCCGAGACCACGGCGGAGCAGGTCGCCCCGATCCGGGCGGCCGGCGTCGAGGTGGTCCTGGCGGACGAGCCGGCAGTACCCGCACCATCCGCACGATCAGCACCATCCGCACCGGGAAGGACCCGTACCTCATGACCGCAGCTCCCACCGGAGGCCAGTACCACCTCCGTCACGCCGGACCCGACGGGGTCGTCGAGGCGATCGTCACCGAGGTGGCCGCCGGCATCCGGGAACTCCGTGTCGCGGGGTTCGACCTCACCGAGCCGTTCCCCGTCACGTCGCAGCCGCCCGGGGCGAACGGGATCGTGCTCGCGCCGTGGCCGAACCGCGTCGCCGGCGGCGTGTGGGAACTCGACGGCAAGCAGCAGCAGCTCGACGTCTCCGAGCCGAAGTACGGCAACGCGTCGCACGGGCTGCTCCGGTTCGCGCCGTACCGCGTCGTCTCCCAAACCGAGTCCGGCATCGTGCAGGAAGCCACGATCCACCCGCAGCACGGCTGGCCCTTCACGCTCGAGACCCGCGTGCACCACGAGCTCGTCGACGACGGCATCCGGGTGACGCACGAGGTCGTGAACCGCTCCGGCGTGCGTGCGCCGTTCGCGATCGGCGCGCACCCGTACCTCCGTGCCGGGGACACCCCCGCCGAGGACCTCGTCGTCCGGCTCGACGCGGCGACGGCGTTCACCGTGGACGAGCGGAAGATCCCGAACGGCACCGTGGCCGTCGACGGCACCCCGTTCGACCTGCGCTCCGGCGTCCGCGCCGGTGACGCCGACCTCGACACCGCCTACACGGACGTCACGCCCGACGCCGAGGGGATCCGGCGCACGACGATGCACGGGCCGGAGGGCGACGGCGTCGAACTCTGGCAGGACGGGTCGTTCCCGTACGTGCAGGTGTTCACCTCCCGCGAGTTCCCCCGTGGCGACGGCACCGGGCTGGCCGTGGCGGTGGAGCCGATGACGGCGCCGGCCGACGCGCTCAACTCCGGGGAGGGGCTGCGCTGGCTCGAGCCCGACGAGGCCTGGACCGGCAGCTGGGGCATCCGCCGCGTCTGGTCCTGACCCGGGCGCGGCCGGTCCGCAGCCGAGACTCGGCCGTGCGGACGGTTTCGCGTGCCCAGCGCCGCGGATGTGTCCGCGGGGGCGAGACTCGGTCGGGCGGTGGGGCGCCCGCCGCTGGTCCGCGCCGGACACGACGAAGGCCGCCCCGAGGTGGGGCGGCCTTCGTCGTTCGTCCGGGAGGGTCAGGCGCGACGCATGCGCAGCGCCTCGACCGCGAGGGACTCGCTCGCGTAGCGGCCCACCTCGTGCGCCCACGCCGGGTCGTCCCCGCGGAGGGCGATGAAGTCCTTGCGCTGCCGGCAGACGTAGCCGAGCACCGCGGTGCCGGTCGCGACCTCGACGAAGTCCTTGCGGATGTGGCGGGTCGTGACCTGGGCGTTCCGGCGGAGCGTGTCGAGCAGGAGCTCGTTGCTCATCGTCGTGTTGGTCGCTGCTGCGAGCTCGACGATGCGGCGCGCGTCACCGGTGGTGCTGGTCTGCGTGGCTTCGATGGGCTCGATCACGGTGTACCCCGTTCGTTCTGCGATGGTGCGGTGCTGCAGGATCCGTCGATCGGATCCGGGAACGACACTATCGGCGGCAGCCCAACAGTCGGCTGAACGCGGACTGAACTGTGCAGTGGAACCACCCTGAGGCTCCTGAGGACGACTTGTACCCCGACCGAGTGCTCAGAGGCACTGCTCGCCGTCGGGCTGCGTCGCGAGCTGCTCGAGCTCGGCGTCGATCTTGCCCGCGAGGTACAGGTACCCGGCGTCGTTGAGGTGCTGCTGGTCGGTCGCGGCGTAGCTGCCGCTGTTCATCGCGGTGAACCACTGCCCGTCGATCGCGTCGATGTACGGGACGCCCACGGCGCTGGCACCGGCGGCCACCGCGTCGTTGATACCGGTCGTGGCCTCGGCGCGCGGTTGGGGTGCCGACGGGCCGATCGCCACCACGACCGCGTCCGGCCACTGCACCTCGGCCTGCCGGAGCGTCCGCTCGACGGTCTTCTCGAGGGTGGCGGAGTCGGTGAGCCAGTCGTTCTGGCTGCCCTGGACGATGACGAGGTCCGGCGTGAGCGCTGCCCGCTGCTCGATCCGGGACAGGTAGACGGCGCGCGACGAGCGACCGCGGCCGGGGTTCACGTAGCCGGTGCCCGGGTAGCCGTTGATGGTCGCGTCCCACTGCCGCTCGGACACGAGGTCCTGCGCCCACCCGTGCACGTCGTCGTAGGAGCCGCGACCCGTCGTGTACGAGTCGCCGACGATGAGGACGTCGGAGCCCGGGGCGATCGCGTCCGCGACCTGCTCAGCCGAGAAGTCGGACGTCGCGGGCACCGGCTGGCAGGCGTCGGACACGGCGGGCAGCATGACGAGCAGCCCGGCGATGCCGAGGCACATGGCGCCGAGGGCGATCGCGGGGACCGCTCGTCGGCGCCTGGTCTGCGCGGTGGACCGACGGGAGCCGCCGGGCACACCGCCGTCGGTTCGTCGAGCCACACCGGGATTGTAGGTGCTCAGCATCCGTGCCCCCGGACACCCGCCCGGCGAGGTGCTGAACCGTCAGACAGCCTGCGGGACGGGTGGACGGCTCGAGAGCGACTTCGCGATGTGCTTCGCCAAGCGGTGCGCCGGCAGTTCCACGAGCCGTGAGAACACGTAGGCGACGCCGATGCCGATCGGGATCGCGACGAGGACCAGCCAGGACGGCAGGGCACGCGGGAGGAGGTTCGCGACGGACACCGTGATGGGTTCGTGCACGAGGTAGAGGCTGAACGAGAGTCGTCCGAGCTCGCGGGGGATCGCGCCGAGCAGGAAGCGCTCGGCGGGCAACCACCTGCCGGCGAGCACGACGATCGTGCCGGCCGAGGCGAGGATGATCGCGGGCAGCACGGGGGACCACCACGCCGTCGTCGGCAGCCACCACTTCACGGTGATGCCGAGCAGGCTCACCACGAGCAGGACCCAGCCGAGCAGCGTCGGGACGTCCGGCAGGCGCTCCCAGCCGGCCGCGAGCGCGGAGCCGAGCAGGAACATCGGCAGGTACATCAGCCACTTCGAGTGCTCGTACTCGCCGAGCGCAGACAGGAAGACGGCGACGATGGCGGTCACCCACCACCAGCGTCGGGTGACCGCGGCGATCGAGACGAAGAGCGGCAGCAGCAGGGAGAAGAGGACCTCCCACGTGAGCGACCAGAGCGGGCTGTTCACGAGCGTCGGAGCGAGGAGCGTGAGGTCGTTCACGAGGCCGTGCAGGGTGAACGGCTCGGCGTGCCGGTTGATCCAGAACGACTGGTGCGGCTGGTCCTGCCGGGGCACGAGGAAGAAGAACACGAGCGCGAGTGCGATCGACGCCACCACCGGCAGGTAGAGGCGGACGAGCCGGCTCGGGTAGTAGGCGATCCAGTCCTGCGACCGGCGGAGGGCCGGGAGGGTCAGGACGAAGCCGCTCAGCACGAAGAAGACGAAGACGGCCTCGCTGCCGGCCCACACGAGGTGGGCGGGGGAGTACACCATCCAGCTCGCCCAGTCGGGGACGTCGCGGCGGTAGTTGCCGTCCGAGAGGGTCGGGATCGAGAGGAAGGCGTGGTGGACGACGACGACGGCGGCAGCGACGCCGCGGAGTCCGTCCAGTGAGCCGATCCTGCCGGTTGGGCGATCGCGCATGCCGACGATCCTACGGGAAGCCCGGCCAAGCCAAGGAACGGTCACGTTCGGTGGGCGCGACATCGGAACACGATGTGGGCCCCGTGGGGCTCGAACCCACGACCCTCGGATTAAAAGTCCGGTGCTCTACCAACTGAGCTAGAGGCCCTCACCCGCAAGGCTAGCGGGTGAGGGCCTCCGGGAAGAACCGAGGGGACGGGTCAGCTGCGACGCCCGGTGAGCGTGCGGACGAGCCACAGCACGACCGCGACGATGAGCAGCACGAGGCCGACCCAGAGCAGGAACTTCAGGCTCGCGGTGAAGCCACCGACGAACAGCAGGATGACCGCGATCACGGCCAGGATGATGAGCAGGGGGTTCATGGGAGTCCTCTTCCTTCGCGTGCGGGAGGAGCGCCTCCCGATCAGACACCGTACGCGCGACGGAGCGGTTGCGTTCTGGGCGAACGGAGGGCGGGCGCGTCACCGGCCGTGCCTACACTGACGCGGTGCCTCGCGATCACCACCGTCCCGTCCACTTCACCGACCAGGAGTTCGCCGCGATCCAGGGCGGCGAGGACCCGGCCGTGGTGAACCGCGTCGCGCACGAGACCGCGAACGCCCTGCTCCACCGCGTGCGGCAGGACCCGGACCCGGCGGTCGTCGAGCGCCTGGTGACCTACACGGACGTGCACGGGATCGACGCCATCGCCGAGCTGTGGGCGCGGGTCGGGGCGCACACGCTCCCGGGCGCACTGTGGCGGATCTACCTCGTCCGCACCGTCATCCGGCAGAACCCGGAGGAGATCGCGTACCTCTTCGCGCGCGGCACGGAGCGGATCGGCACGATCGACCAGGCCGTCGCGGGCGCCGAGCAGCCGACCGGGCCGGCGGAGATCCTGACGCTGGCCGACCGGATCCTGCACGGCCTCTACACGGGGGACCTCGCGGTGGCGCTCGACCGCGGTGCCGCGTTCTGCCGGCTCACGGCAGCGGGAGCGACCGCGGTGGCGGACGATGCGGACCTCACGGCGGGGGACCGGGCGTCCGAGCTCACGACGCGTGCGCTGCGCCTGTCGGAACTGGCGGCCGACCTCACCGAGGCGGCGTCGCTCTGGCGCCGCGACAGCCTGGACTGAGCGGGCCGCGGGGCGGACCCGCACCGCGCCTCCAGGCCGAACGCGACGACGCCCACCGGGCACGCGACGACGCCCACCGGGCACGGAACGCGCACCCGAGAAGCGGGCACGGAACGCGCACCCGAGAAGCGGGCACGGAACGCGCACGCACGAAGCGGGCAGAGAAGAACCGGGCCGCAGAAGCGCCTCTCGGCGCGAGGCCGCTCGAAGCGGCGAATTTTGGAGCCCGGGGCTTGCTGCGGCCCGGCGACATCGATTCTACGAGACCGCGGCCGTGCACACGACCCTGTTCACTCTCGGTGGACAGAACTGACGCCGGGCGTGCCCCGAGCGCGCCCCAGCGACAAGCCGTGAGAACCGCTCCAATCCGGTTAGGCGAGGGTGCCGAATCATCACCGTGACAGGCGATGAGCCGGTCACGACAGCGAGGGTCCCGCGAGACCCGGTCCGCTCCCTGGCGGTCAATTCCCTGCGGGTCACGCGGGCCCTCGTGCTGTCCTGCACCACTGTCCCGACCACGAGACCCGAACGCGTGGTCGGACAGGACTCACAGCCAGATCGCAACCGAGAGGAGGGAAACCTGCAATGCTTGCCATCGTGGACAGTGACACCGAGAGCTGGAGCTCGACCGAGCCTGCTCAGGCGTCCCCAGACGACCTCCTCACCCGCGTGGCGACCGGCGACCAGGCAGCCTTCTCCGACCTGTACGACGTGCTCTCGGGCCGCGTGCTCGGCCTCGTGACGAGGCTCCTCCGGGACCGCGCACAGTCGGAAGAGGTCACGCAAGAGGTCTTCCTCGAGGTCTGGCAGCAAGCCACCCGCTACGACCGCAAGCGCGGCACCGCAGCGAGCTGGATCCTCACCATGGCCCACCGCCGAGCGGTCGACCGGGTGCGGGCGTCGCAGTCCTCGCACGACCGTGACACGAAGATCGGCATCCGCGACTTCGAGGCCGGCTTCGACCAGGTCTCCGAGTCGGTCGAGATCCGGATCGAACACGAACGCGTCAGCCGGGCGCTCGCGAAGCTCACCGAGTTCCAGCGCCAGGCAGTCCAACTCGCGTACTACGGCGGCTACTCGCACAGCGAGATGGCCGACCACCTCGGTGTCCCGATCGGCACCGTCAAGACCCGTCTCCGTGACGGGATGATCAGACTCCGCGACGAGATGGGGGTGACATCATGACCGAACGACACGACGACCCCGCACTGCTGACGGGTTCACACGCCCTCGACGCGCTGTCGGACGACGAGCGGGCACTGCTCGACTCGGCGCTCTCCACCTCTCCGGAGCTGCAGGCCGAGACCGACTCGCTGCGCGAGACCGCGCTGCAGCTCGCCTACGCCGTCACCCCGATCGAGCCGCCCTCGTCGCTCAAGGCGTCGCTGATGGCCCAGATCGCATCGACCCCGCAGGCTGCTCCGGCGGCGTCGCGGTCCGAGCCGACTGCCACGACCGATCCGGTCGCTGACGCGCCGGTCGGCGATGCCGGCCAGGAGGCGCGGTTCGCCCCCGCCACGGACCTCACGTCCGCCGGTGGTGCGGCTTCGGAGAAGGCTCGCCGTCGCTGGTTCCAGCGTCCGGCAGCAGCACTCTCCGCCGCAGCCGCCGTCGCCGTGGTCTTTCTCGGCGTCGGACTCGGCGTCGGCACGTCCTTCACGCCCTCGAACGAGCCCGGCCCGGGCACGACCCAGGCGTCCGGCGGACTCGACCGCATCTACGCCGCGTCGGACTTCCAGCGCAGCACCGCCAAGGTCGCGGGCGGCGGGACGGCCACGGTCGTCTGGTCGAACGAGGTCGGCAAGTCCGCGGTCATCCTCGACGGGGTCCCTGCGGCTCCGGAGGGCAAGACCTACGAACTCTGGTACATCGGCTCCGAGGGCACCGGCGGCAAGATCAACGCTGCCGGCCTGATGGACGGGGTGTCCTCCGGGGTGCACTCGGCGGTCCTCAAGGGGTCGCTGTCGCACGGTGCGACGATCGGCATGACGGTGGAGCCCGCCGGTGGCTCGGACCAGCCGACGACGACGCCGATCATGGCGGTCCCGACCACCTCGGCCTGACCCGGGCACTGGTTCGCACGTCTCCCCGCTCGCGTGGCACGGTCCGCGGGCGGGGAGTTCGTCGTGCCCGGCGGGTGGTGGCGATTCGTGACCTGCCTGTGGGCGGTGGGACGCGCCTCCTGGCTGCCGCGGCGTGCGGAGCCGGAACGACATCGCCGCTGTCGTACGACGACCGCATTGTCACAAGCATGCGCCCGCAACAGCCCGCGCGCACAACGAACGACAAGACCGACGTCGTACGACGTCGGTCTTGTCGTTCAGGGTCCGCACGGGCGGACGACGATCATCCGAAGCGGCCGGAGACGTAGTCCTCGGTGGCCTGCACGGACGGGTTCGAGAACATCGTCGCGGTGTCGTCGAACTCGATGAGCTTGCCGGGGGCACCGGTGCCGGCGATGTTGAAGAACGCCGTCTTGTCGCTGACGCGCGAGGCCTGCTGCATGTTGTGGGTCACGATGACGATCGTGTACTCCTTCTTCAGCTCCTCGATGAGGTCCTCGATCGCGAGGGTCGAGATCGGGTCGAGCGCCGAGCACGGCTCGTCCATGAGGAGCACGTCCGGCTGCACCGCGATCGCCCGGGCGATGCACAGGCGCTGCTGCTGGCCGCCGGACAGCCCCATGCCGGGCTTGTCCAGGCGGTCCTTGACCTCGTTCCAGAGGTTCGCGCCCTGCAGGGACCGCTCGACGACGTCGTCCGACTCGGAGCGGGAGAGGCGCTTGTTGTTGAGCTTCACGCCCGCGAGCACGTTGTCCTTGATGGACATCGTCGGGAACGGGTTCGGACGCTGGAACACCATGCCGACCTGGCGACGGACGAGCACCGGGTCGACGCCCGCGCCGTACAGGTCGTCGCCGTCGATCTTGACCGAGCCCTCGACGTAGGCGCCCGGGATGACCTCGTGCATGCGGTTCAGGGTGCGGAGGAAGGTGGACTTGCCGCAGCCGGACGGACCGATGAACGCGGTCACGGTGCGGGGCTCGATCGTCATGTCGACGCCCTCGACCGCCTTGAACTTCGAGTAGTAGACGTTGAGGCCGTCGACCTCGATGCGCTTGGACACTGTGTTCCTTCGGGGTGGGTGGATCCGCGCGTCAGCGCGAGAGCTTGGGGGCGAAGAGGCGGGTGATGAAGCGGGCAAGCAGGTTCAGCAGCATCACGATGAGGATGAGCAGGAGCGCTGCCGTCCAGGCCCGGTCGACGAACGGCACCGGGTTGGCGCCCTGCTGCGAGTACTGCGTGTACGCGAACACCGGCAGGGTCATCATCGGGTTCTTGAACAGGTCGTAGTTCATGCTCGCGGTGAACCCGGCGGTGACCAGGAGCGGGGCGGTCTCGCCGATGACGCGGGCGATCGAGAGCATGACGCCGGTGGTGATGCCGGCGAGCGACGTGGGGAGCACGACCTTGAGGATCGTGAGGTACTTCGGGACGCCGAGGGCGTACGAGGCCTCGCGGAGTTCCATCGGCACGATCTTCAGGACCTCTTCGGTGGAGCGCACCACGATCGGGATCATCAGCACCGACAGCGCCACCGAGCCGACCAGGCCGAAGCGGGCGCCCGGGCCGAGGAACAGCGCGAAGAGCGAGTAGGCGAAGAGGCCGGCGACGATGGAGGGGATGCCCGTCATGACGTCGACGAAGAACGTGATGCCCTTGGCGAGGGCGCCCGTGCCGTACTCGACGAGGTAGATCGACGTGAGCAGCCCGATCGGCACCGAGATCAGGGCCGCGAACAGCGTGATCTCGAGCGTGCCGATGAGGGCGTGCAGTGCGCCGCCGCCCTCGGAGATGACGCCGCGCATCGAGTACGAGAAGAACTCCACG
This sequence comes from Curtobacterium sp. GD1, assembly GCF_020882855.1. Taxonomy (NCBI): domain Bacteria; kingdom Bacillati; phylum Actinomycetota; class Actinomycetes; order Micrococcales; family Microbacteriaceae; genus Curtobacterium; species Curtobacterium sp. GD1. The sequence goes on from NZ_JAFEVQ010000005.1 coordinate 109,999, forward strand.
TCGAAGCGGGCGAGGCCGTCCGCGAGCACCGTGTAGAGCAGGGAGACGAGCGGCAGGACCGCGATCACGAACGCCGTGATGACGAGCGAGGTGATGAGCCGGTCGACGGCCTTGCGACCACCCTCGACGATGCGCGAGACGACCACGATGAGGACGTCGAACAGGACCGTGCCGAGGAAGAGCGCCGCGACGACGTTGAAGTCCTTGACCGCGCCGCCGGCGTTGAGCAGGGCGAAGACCAGGATCAGCGCGACCCAGGAGCCGACGAGGAGCAGCCACGGCACGGACTTGTGCAGCTTGCCGTTGGCGTAGACGTTGCCGGCGACGCCGGACTGACGGATGGCGAGGGACATCGGGTCGTACCTCTCAGCTCACTCGCTTGCGGACGATGTACCGCGCGAGCATGTTGATGACCAGGGTGATGACGAAGAGGATCAGACCCGACGCGATGAGCGCGTTCAGGGCCGTGCCGGACGCCTCGGCGAACTGCAGGGCGATGTTCGCCGCGATCGTCGAGGGGTTCAGCGACGTGAGCATCTGGAAGGTGACGTTCGTCGACACCGACAGCACCAGCGCGATCGCCATCGTCTCGCCGAGCGCACGACCGAGGCCGAGCATGATCGCGGACACGATGCCGGACTTGGCGAACGGCAGGACCGACAGGCGGATCATCTCCCACCGGGTCGCGCCGAGGGCCAGGGCCGCTTCCTCGTTGAGGCGCGGTGCCTGCAGGAAGATCTCGCGCATGACCGCGGTCATGATCGGGATCGCCATGACGGCGAGGACGATCGATGCGGTCAGGATCGTGCGACCCGTGCCGGAAACCTGCCCGGAGAACAGCGGGATCCAGCCGAAGTAGGTGTTCAGGAAGACGTAGAACGGCTTCACGAACTGTGCCAGCACCACGATGCCCCAGAGGCCGTAGACGACCGACGGCACCGCGGCCAGCAGGTCGATCACGTAGCCGAGCACCGGCGAGATCCGGCGCGGTGCGTAGTGCGAGATGAAGAGCGCGATCCCGAGCGAGAGCGGCACGGCGATCACGAGCGCGATGAGCGCGGACCAGACGGTGCCGAAGACGAGGGGGCCGACGTAGTCCCAGAAGTTCGTGGCGCTGTTCGGCAGCTCGCCGACCTTCGCGGAGAACGCCGGGATGCTCTGCCAGACCAGGAAGGCGGCGACGAGCACCAGCACGAAGAGGATGAGCCCGCCGGCGATGACCGACGCGGCCGAGAAGACGCGGTCGCCGATGCGGACGACGGGCTTCGGCTTGGGGGTGACGGGGGCCACTGGCTGGGCCGGTGCGGACGTCATGGGACTCCTGTCGGAGGAACGCCGGGGGAGGCGACGGGTCGGGGGTGTCCGGTGGTGCGCGGTCCGCTCGGAGCGTGGAGCGGACCGGCGAGGGCCCGGACGCCGGTCAGGTGGGTGGGACCGGCGTCCGGGCGCTCAGGGTGTCTTACTTGATGGAGGCGACGGCCTTCGCGGCCTTCTCGGCGAGGTCGGTCGAGAGGGCGGCCGACTTGGCCTCCTTCGCGGCGGCGTCCTGCGCGTCCTTCGAGACGACGTAGTCGAGGTAGCCCTTCACGAGCTTGCCCTTGTCGGCGTCCTTGTACTCCTGGCAGGCGATCGCGTAGGAGACGAGCACCAGCGGCCAGGCGTTCTCGGCCGTGTCGGTGCGGTTGATGTCGATCGCGAGGTCGTTGTCCGCGCGGCCGGAGACCGTCTCGGAGTCCGCGACGACCTTGGCAGCACCCTCGGCGGAGATCTCGGTGGCCTTGTCGCCGACCATGAGCTTCGCCTTGTCGAGGTCACCGGCGCCGGAGTCGTCGATGTAGGTGATGGCGTTCGAGGCGCTGGCCATGGCCGAGGCCACACCCGAGGTGCCCTTCGCGCTGTCGCCGACCTGGTACGGGAAGGTCTGGCTGGGGGCCTCGGTCCAGACGTCCTTGGCGTTCGCCGCGACGTACTCGGAGAAGTTCTGCGTGGTGCCCGAGTCGTCGGAGCGGTGCACGACCGTGATGTTCGCGTCCGGCAGGGTCGCGTCCTTGTTCAGGTCGGCGATCTGCGAGTCGTTCCACTTCGTGATCTTGCCCGAGAAGATGCCCGCGATCGTCTTCGCGTCGAGCGTGAGGTCCTTGACGCCGTCGACCTTGTAGGCGATGGCGATCGGGGAGATGTAGACCGGGATGTCGATGGCCTTCGAGTCCGCGGCGCACAGGGCGAACGAGCCCGCGAGCTCCTCGTCCTTCAGCGCGGCGTCGGAGCCGGCGAAGTCGGCGGCACCCGAGATGAAGTTCTTGCGACCGGCGCCCGAACCGTCGGGCGAGTAGTTGACCGTCACGCCGGAGGCGACGTTCTGGAAACCAGCGGCCCAGGTGGCCTCGGCCGTCTGCTGGGCGGACGAACCCGAGCCGGTCAGCGTGCCCGAGAGCTTCGAGTAGTCGGTGCCGGAGCTCGAGCTGGACGAGGGCGTGTTGCCCGCGTCCTCGTTCGCCGCGCACGAGGAGAGCACGACCGCGCCGGCGATCGCGATTGCCGCGACCGTACCGATTCGCTTGATGTTCACAGGGGTCCCTTCGGGAATGTCAGTGCAGGTGGGACCGCTGCTGGTCCCGTGGGCCGGTGCTGACCCGGGAGCGACTGTAGGGACGCGAGGTGACGGGGATCACCCGCCCTGGTGAACGGGAGGTGAACGAGGGGTTGTCCTGGACGGGGCGCCGTGCGTCGGAGCGCGCGCGGGTGCAGGATCGGGAACGCCGCGCCGTGCGCGGGCGCATGCGTGCGCATGCACACCGCGGGGGCCTGGAGGCGCGGCTCGGCCCGGACGCTCGGCCTACGCCGAGACGGGGTTGCGGTGCGTCTCGACGGCCACGAGCCTGCCGTCGGCGATGTGCAGCACCGAGAAGTCGCCGACCGAGAGCATCGCGGCACGACGGAGGTCGAACCGGCCGGACTCGTCGGCCGTCGCGGTCGCGATGCGGGCGATGATGTCCGGCAGCACGGGCCCGTGCGAGCACAGGACCGTCGTCTTCGCCTTGTCGAGGCGCTTCTGCACGACGCCCTTGACGTCGGCGGCACCCCGGTCGTGGGCGTCCTGGCTGATGTCCGGCGTGCTCGAGACCCCGAGGTGCGTCCGGTCGGAGAGCGGTTCGACCGTCGCGAGGCACCGGGCCGCGGTGCTGCTGACGATCTTCTTCGGACCGAAGGCGGCCACCGGCGACGCGACCGACTTCGCCTGCGACCGGCCGACGGGCAGGAGCGGACGGGTGGCGTCCGGTCCGTTCCACTCCGAGCCGGGGACGGTCTTGGCGTGCCGGAGGGCGATGAGGGCGAAGGTGCGGTGTTCCCCGGCGGCGACGCGGTCGGCGAACCGGTCGAGGATCGCGACGTCGCGCTCGTACGTCAGTCGGTGCCGGGCGTCGTCGAGCGTCACCCACTCGACCGAGGCGACCTCGTCGTTCGGGCGGAACTTGCCGGCGCGCTCGTACTCCTTCGCGGGGACGCGGGCGGACCAGTAGTGCACCACCTTGTCGCGGCCGCTCGGCAGGACGTACTCGGCCGTGCCCAGCGGAGCGCCGAGGTGCACGCGGTAGCCGGTCTCCTCGTCGATCTCGCGCACGGCGGTCGTCGGGACGCTCTCGCCCGGGTCGACCTTGCCCTTCGGGAACGAGACGTCCTTGTGGTGGTCGCGGTGGATGAGCAGCACGAGCGGGACGCCGTCCTGTTCACGCCAGACGACGGCACCCGCAGCGACGACCGGCCCTGAGGAGCCGCCGCTCACCGAGTGGAGCGCTTCCGCGCCGAGATCTTCCGCATGAGGACATTCTGCACGTCATCGAGCGGTCGGCCGTCCTCGTCCGTCGAGTGGCGCGTCCACTCGCCGTCCGACTCGAGGTGCCACGAGCTCGTCGTGTCCGCCATGGCGAGGTCGAACATCTCGTGGACCTCGTTCACGTGGCCGGGGTCGGACAGCCGCACGAGTGCCTCGACGCGGCGGTCGAGGTTGCGGTGCATCATGTCCGCCGAGCCGATGAACACGGCCGGGTCGCCGTCGTTGTGGAACGCGAACGCCCGCGAGTGCTCGAGGTACCGGCCGACGACGCTGCGCACCCGGATGGTGTCGCTGACGCCTTCCATGCCGGGCTTGAGCGAGCAGATGCCGCGGACCCAGACGTCGATCGGCACGCCGGCCTGGCTCGCCAGGTACAGCGCGTCGATGATCTGCTCGTCCACCATCGAGTTGACCTTGATGCGGATCCCCGAGGGCTTGCCGGCGCGGGCGTTGTCCGCCTCGGTCGTGATGCGCTTGAGCAGACCCTTCCGCAGGTGCAGCGGCGCGACGAGCAGGCGCTTGAACTTCTTCTCGATCGCGTAGCCCGACAGCTCGTTGAACAGGCGCGTGAGGTCCTTGCCCACGGTGTCGTCCGACGTGAAGAGCCCCATGTCCTCGTAGATGCGCGAGGTCTTCGGGTTGTAGTTGCCCGTCCCGATGTGGCTGTAGTGCTTGAGCGTGCCGCCCTCTTGCCGGATGACGAGCACGAGCTTCGAGTGCGTCTTCAGCCCGACCAGGCCGTAGACCACGTGCACGCCGGCCTTCTCGAGCTTGCGGGCCCACGTGATGTTGTTCTGCTCGTCGAAGCGCGCCTTGATCTCGACGAGTGCGAGCACCTGCTTGCCCGCGGCCGCGGCGTCGATGAGCGCCTCGACGATGGGGCTGTCGCCCGAGGTGCGGTAGAGCGTCTGCTTGATCGCGAGCACGTTCGGGTCGGCCGCGGCCTGCTCGAGGAACGCCTGCACACTGGTCGCGAAGGACTCGTACGGGTGGTGCACGAGGACGTCCTTGGCCGCGATCGCGCGGAAGAGGTCCGGCTTCGTGTTCGGTTCGCCCGGCTGGAACTGCACCGGGGTCGTCGGCACGTGCTTCGGGTAGTGCAGGTCCGGGCGGCCGATCTTGGCGATCTCGAACAGGCCGCCGAGGTCGAGCGGCGACGGCAGGCGGAACACCTCCTGCTCGGTGATGTCGAGCTCGCGCACGAGCAGGTCGAGCGTCACCGGGTCCATGTCCTCGGTGATCTCGAGACGGATGGGCGGCCCGAACCGACGACGGAGCAGCTCGCGCTCGAGTGCCTGGATGAGGTTCTCGGCCTCGTCCTCCTCGATCTCGACGTCCTCGTTGCGGGTGACCCGGAACACGTGGTGCTCGAGGACCTCCATCCCCGGGAAGAGGTCGTCGAGGTGGTTCGCGATGAGGTCTTCGAGCGGGATGAAGCGGAGCAGCCCGGAGTCGTCGTCCGGCAGCTTGATGAACCGCGAGAAGTTCTGCGGCACCTTGAGGCGCGCGAACTCCTGCCGCTGCGACTTCGGGTTGCGCACGCGCACCGCGAGGTTGAGCGACAACCCGGAGATGTACGGGAAGGGGTGCGCCGGGTCGACCGCGAGCGGCATGAGCACCGGGAAGATCTGCTCGTTGAAGTACTCGCGCATCCGGAGCCGGTCGGCCTCGTCGAGGTCGGACCAGTGCTCGATGTGGATTCCAGCGGCGTCGAGGTCCGGCTTGAGCGACCCGATGAACGCCTGCGCGTGGCGGTCCTGCAGCTCGTGCGCCTTCATCGCGATGTCGCGCAGCACGTCGCTGGGTGCGCGACCGACGTTGGTCGGCACGGCGATGCCGGTGTCGATGCGGCGCTTCAGGCCGGCGACCCGGACCATGAAGAACTCGTCGAGGTTGGACGCGAAGATCGCCAGGAAGTTCGCCCGCTCGAGGAGCGGCTGCGTGCGGTCCTCGCCGAGTTCGAGCACGCGCTGGTTGAACCGGAGCCAGCTGAGTTCACGGTCGAAGTAGCGGTCGGTGGGCAGCGACTCGTGCTCGATCTCGACGACCTCGTCGAAGTCGTCGAGGTCCGGTGCGACGGAGTCGCCGTCGAGCTGCGGTTCGGTGTCCATGCCCACATCCTGCCACCCGCCCCCTGCGCCAGGAGGGCCGCACGTGGACGCTGTGGAAACGGGCGGTGAACGACGCCGTGTGGAGGAGCGTCAGCCGGCCGCGTACTGGACGTCGATCGCGTGCTGCTCGAACCCGGATCGGCGGTACAGGGCCAGTGCCGGGGCGTTGTCGCCCTCGACGTAGAGCGCCGCGGCGGAGAGGCCCCGGCCGGTCAGGCGTGCCGTCCCCGCGCGCATCAGGACGCCGCCGAGTCCCCGGCCCTGCAGGTCGGGTCGGACGGCCACGGCGTAGAACTCGCCGGTGTCGCCCTCGACCTTGAGCCAGCACGACCCGGCCAGCTGCCCGGAGTCGTCGCGGAGCAGGAGCAGGTCGTCGCCGGAGAACCAGTCGTCGGCCTCGCGGGCGCGCAGGTCGTCGAGCGTCATCCGGCCCTGTTCCGGGTGGTGCGCGAACGCGGCGGCGTTGAGCGCCAGCCAGTCGGCCTCGTCGGCGGGGTCGCCCGTCCGGAACGACGACAGGGACCAGTCGGCCGGCACCGCGGGGTCGGGGGCGACGGACGCGATCGGGGCGCGGAGCTGCAGGAGCGTGCGGACCGCCGTCCAGCCGAAGCGGGCCGCGAGTGCTCGGGCAGCGGGGTGGTCCCCGTGCGCCCACGCGAGCCGAGGGGCCGGCCCGTCCACGGGAGCGGCCCCGCCGCCCGGGGTGAGCGCCTGCCGGGCGAGGGCGGTGCCGAGACCGTGGCCCCGCGCCTCCTGGGCGACCACGAGTTCCAGCTCGCCGTCACGGACCACGGCGACCCCGCGCTCGTCGCCGAGCACCGTCGCGCGGCCGGCGCCCACGTCGACCAGGGTCTGGTCGGAGAACGGCGGTGCTTCGCCCGGGACGACGAAGCGCGACAGGTCGACCACTACTGGCCCGCGAGCCGGTCGGCCTCGTCGTCGTAGACGTTGAAGCGGTACCCGACGTTGCGGACCGTGCCGATGAGGGACTCGAGGTCGCCGAGCTTCGCGCGGAGGCGCCGCACGTGCACGTCGACCGTGCGGGTGCCGCCGAAGTAGTCGTAGCCCCACACCTCGCTGAGGAGCTGCTCGCGGGTGAAGACCCGCGACGGGTGCGTGGCGAAGAAGCGGAGGAGCTCGAACTCCTTGAAGGTGAGGTCGAGCGGCCGACCGCGGACCTTCGCCGAGTAGCTGGCCTCGTCGATGACGACACCGGACGCCTGAATCTTCGACCCGGTCTGGTTCTTCGACGCGCGACCGGCCGTGAGCCGGATGCGGGCGTCGACCTCGGCCGGGCCGGCGGTCTCGAGCACGACGTCGTCGACGTTCCACTCGCTGTTGACCGCGGTCAGACCGCCCTCGGTGACGACCAGGATGATCGGCGTCGTCGAGCCGCTCGTCGCGAGGATCTTGCACAGGGCCTTGGCGCTCGCCAGGTCCGTCCGGGCGTCCACGAACATGAGGTCGCTCTGCGGGGCGTTGACCAGCTGTGCGGCCTCGGCGGGGACGTGGCGGATCCGGTGGCTCAGCAGTCCGAGGCTCGGCAGGACGTCGCCGGGCGCGGCTGAGGTGAGTACCAGGAGCTGGGCCACAGGACCTCCAGGGCGTGGGGGAGTCGTGCACACATCCTAGTGATGCTCGGGAAGCATCCCTCCCGGCCGGACGGTCGGGGACGCGTTCCGGGCACCTTCGGGACGCGGCCCTGTCATGATGGGGCGCGTGACCGAGCCTGTGCAGCCCACCGACCAGCGCCGCCTCCGGCTGACGTCCGTGCTGCCGGTCTGGCTGCTCGCGGTCGTCGGTGCCGTGCTCGTCCTCACCCTCACCGACAAGGACTCGTTCGCGTGGCTGCTGCTCGTGTTCGTGCTCTGCGTGCTGGTCAGCTTCGTGCTGCAGCTCATCACCGCGACGAAGGACGGGCTGGTCGAGCGGATCAGCATCGCGTCGTCCGGGGCGTTCGTCGTCGTGCTCGTCACCGCGGTGGTCCTGCTGGTGCGTTGACGCGCCGCCGTCCGCCTGGCGTCGTCAGGCGTGACGCGTAGACTCCAGCCATGGATTCGCTGCTTGCGCTCGAGCTCTTCTACGTGGGCCTGCTCGGCCTCGCGTCGCTCGCGATCGCGTTCGTCTCGGTGACCGTCGTCGTGAAGCTGTTCAAGGGTCAGCGTTGATCGAACTGCCGGAGGGCCTCGCGCCCGAACTCGTCCCGCTGTCGTGGCTCGTCGGCGTCTGGGAGGGCACCGGCGTGGTCGAGTACCCCGTCGGTGACGAGGACGAACCCCGGAAGTACGAGTTCGGCCAGCGCGTGAGCTTCAGCCACGACGGTCTGCCCTACCTCAACTACTCCTCCACGACGTGGCTGCTCGACGACGAGCACACCCCGCTCGCGGCCGAGATGGGCTACTGGCGGATCGACCGTCCGTCCGAGCCCGGTGACCGCGGGCCGGCGATGCTCCTCGGCGAGGGGCCGACGCCGTTCGGCACCGTCGAGAGCGTCGAGGCGCTGCGGAACACCACGGACGGCTTCGACGTCGAAGCGGCGATCATCCACCCGACCGGCGTCAACGAGCTCTACGTCGGGCGGGTCCGCAAGGGCCGCATCGACCTCGCGACCGACGCCGTGATGCGCTCGCCGAACGCCAAGGACTACTCCGCGGCGACCCGGCTCTACGGCCTGGTCGAGGGCAAGCTCTTCTGGGCGTGGGACATCGCCGCACTCGGCAAGGAGCTGACCTCGCACGCCTCGGGGCAGCTCGCGAAGGTCGACTGATGTCCGCGTTCGCCGGTCGCGCCGGCTTCGTGGCGACGGACTCCGGCCCCGCCGCGCACTTCGGCAACCCGCTCGGCGAGCAGCGTCTGCTCGCTCGCGGTCGCGCCGTCGTCGAACTCGGCCTCGGTGTCGTCACCGTCACCGGCCCGGACCGGCTGTCGTGGCTCAACTCGATCACCTCGCAGCTCCTCACCGGGCTCGCCGCCGGCGTGAGCACCGAGACGCTCGTGCTCGACCAGTCCGGTCGCGTCGAGCACGCGGCGCGCGTCGTCGACGACGGGTCGGTGGCGTGGCTGCTGACCGAGCCCGCCGACGCGGCACCGCTCGCTGCCTGGCTCGACTCGATGCGGTTCATGCTGCGCGTCGAGGTCGCCGACCGTTCGGCGGACTTCGCCACGATCGGCTGGTTCGGCGAGTCCGCGCCGTTCGCGTCGACCGACCTGCCCGAGACCCCGGTCGCCGAGTGGGTCGACCCGTGGGCGTCCGTCACGCCCGGCGGGTGGGGCTACGCCGACCAGGAGGCGCACCCCGCCTCCGACTGGACCCTCCGCATCGCCGTGGTCACCCCCGGCACCGCGGGCGCGATCGCCGCGTCGGACGAACCCGTCGCGGGACTCCTCGCGTACGAGGCCCTGCGCATCGCCGCCTGGCGACCCTCGCTGTCCGACGTCGACGAGCGCACGATCCCGCACGAGCTCGACTGGCTCCGCTCCGCCGTGCACCTGTCGAAGGGCTGCTACCGGGGGCAGGAGACCGTGGCCAAGGTCCACAACCTCGGACACCCGCCGCGCCGGGTCGTCATGCTGCACCTCGACGGGTCGGACGGCGTGCTGCCGGCTCCGGGGACGCCGGTCGTCTCCGGCGAGAAGGAGGTCGGGCGGCTGACGGCGTCGGGCATCCACCACGAGCTCGGGCCGATCGGGCTCGCGGTCGTGAAGCGTTCCCTCGACCCCGCCGCCACGCTGACGCTCAGCGCCGACGACGTGGTCGTGTCCGCCACGCAAGAGGTCATCGTGCCGCCGGGGGCCGGCGCCACCGCCGACGTCCCGCGCCTGCCCCGCCTCGGCGCCGTCCGCCGCTCCTAGCCCGCGCGGGCCGCCGACCCCCGGCCCCCGGCCCCGAGTCTCGGCTCCGCGGACACGTTCGCGCCATCAGGGCCACGAAACTGTCCGCCCGGCCGAGTCTCGGAGTCCCGCGGCGCCGGTCAGGCCGGGGCCACCGCGGCCCACGGGACGCTGAGCTCGCCGAGCCGCCACCGCGTCACCCCGTGCAGCACCGGCCACCCCCGGTCCCGCATGCCCCGGACCGTCGCGATCCACCGCTGCCGGGGGCCGTACGTGCCGAGCGGCGCCGCGACCGCCCACGCCAGGTCGAGGTCGCCGAGGAACGCGTGCACCCGCTCGCCGGGAACGTTCCGGTGGATGAGGGCCTTCGGCAGCCGTTCGGCCACGACCGAGGGGACGTCGAGCCCCGCCAGCCGGAGCGACACCGTGAAGGTGCGTGGCGCGACGTCGTCGAGCGTCACCCACGAGGCCACCCGACCGACCTCGTTGCAGGTCCCCTCGACGAGCGCGCCGCCCGGTTGCAGGCGGTCCTGCATGATCCGCCAGGACTCCACCACCGCGGACTCGTCGTACTGCCGCAGCACGTTGAAGGCGCGGATCACGGCGGGCCGGCGGTTCCCCGGTGTCGGTGTCTCGAACCCGCCGAGCCGGAACGTCACCCCGTCCCGCGTGCCGGCGTTCGCGAGGGCCACCCGGGCCGGCTCGATCTCGATGCCGGTGACCTCGACGTCGGGGCGGACGGCGGCCAGGCGGTCCCGGAGTTCGAGCGTCGTCGTCGGCGAGGCCCCGTACCCGACGTCGGCGACGAGCGGGTCGGCGCTCCGGCGGAGGGCCGACAGCGTGGCGATCCACCGGTCGACGCGGCGGAGCCGGTTGTACCCGGTCGTCCCGCGCGTCACGTTCCCGATGGGCATGCCGACCAGGGTACGGGTCCGGGGACCGGCTGCACGGCGCTCGGTAGACTCGGGGCATGACCTCCACGCTCGTCCTGCTCCGTCACGGCAACAGTGACTGGAACCAGAAGAACCTGTTCACCGGTTGGGTCGACGTCCGGCTCAGCGAGCTGGGCGAGAAGGAGGCGAAGCGCGCCGGCGACCTCATCGCCGAGTCCGGCATCGTCCCCGACGTCCTGTACACCTCGCTCCTCACCCGTGCGATCCAGACGGCCGACATCGCGCTGCTCCAGGCCGACCTGGCGTGGCTGCCGGTGAAGCGCGACTGGCGCCTCAACGAGCGCCACTACGGCGACCTGCAGGGCAAGGACAAGGCCCAGACGCTCGAGCAGTACGGCGAGCAGCAGTTCATGGAGTGGCGCCGGTCGTTCGACGTGCCGCCGCCCCCCATCGCCGACGACGCCGAGTGGTCGCAGTTCGGGGACCGCCGCTACGCCGACCTCGGCGACCAGCTGCCCCGCACCGAGTCGCTCAAGCTCGTGATCGACCGCCTGCTGCCCTACTGGGAGTCCGACATCACGAAGGACCTCGGTGCGGGCAAGACCGTCCTCGTCACGGCGCACGGCAACTCGCTCCGGGCGCTCGTGAAGCACCTCGACGGCATCTCCGACGAGGACATCGCCGGCCTGAACATCCCGACCGGCATCCCGCTGGTGTACGAGCTCGACGACGACTTCCGCCCGACGAAGCCGGCGTACTACCTCGACCCCGAGGCCGCCGCTGCCGGAGCCGCCGCCGTGGCCGCGCAGGGCGCCAAGAAGTAGCAGCACTGCACACACGAACGCCCCGCCCGGACTGACCGGGCGGGGCGTTCTGCGCGTTCACACGAAGTGGGAGGCGATCTCCTGCACCAGGGCGCCGACGTCGTACGGCTTCGTCGTGTCGACGCGGACCACCGGGACGCCCGGCAGGCCGACCGGCTGGGCGGCGTCGCCGTGCTCGTCCCAGAACGCGAGCACGTCGGCCAGGTCCCCGTGCACCTCGTGGCGCACCGGCACGGTGCCCGGGTCGTACCGGTCGCGCAGCCGCTCCTCGGCGGTTGCGCGATCCGTGTCGCACCACACCTCGACAGCGCGCGGTGACCCGGCGGAGGCGAGCCGCGCCTCCAGGAGTCCGCGGTCCCGCGACGGCAGCCAGACGGCGTCGAGGACGACGCCGTTCTCGACGGCCTGCGCCATCGACCACATGGTGTCCATCGCGATGCCGCCGAGCGGACGCGACGCGATCATCGGGCCGACGAGGTCGGCGAGGGGCTCCTTGATCCGGTCCTTCGACAGGAACGGGCAGCCGAGCACCTCGGCGAGGGCGGCACCGATGGTGCTCTTGCCGGAACCGGGCATGCCGTTGACGATGATCGCGACCTGGGCCATGCCTCGATCCTGTCAGAACCCAGCGAGCCGGGCGGAACGCAGCGTCGGGTCAGGCGGGCGACACCGTCACCGAGGACGCGCCGGCCCAGTCACCCGTCGCCAGGTACTCGACCTTCTTCGCGATCGAGACCGCGTGGTCCGCGAAGCGCTCGTGGTAGCGCGACGCCAGGGTCGCGTCGACCGTGTCGATCGGCGCACCCTTCCAGGTCTCGCCGAGCACGAAGTCGAACACGCTCGCGTGCAGCTCGTCGATGGCGTCGTCCTCGTCGCGGATCTCCCCGGCGAGGGCGATGTCCTCGGTGGCGAGCAGCCGCGTGAGCTTCTGCGCCATCGCGACGTCGAGCTGGCCCATCTTCTTGAAGGTGCCGCGGAGGCCCTTCGGCACGACCTTCTCGGGGAAGCGCTGCCGGGTGAGCTGGGCGATGTGCTCGGCCATGTCGCCCATGCGCTCGAGCGACGAGCTGACGCGCAGGGCGGTGACCACGACGCGGAGGTCACGGGCGACGGGGGCCTGACGCGCGAGGATGTCGATCGCGATCTCGTCGAGGCTGTTCGCCGCCTCGTCGATCTTGACGTCGTCGGCGATCACCTCCTCGGCGAGGGACACGTCGGACTCGCTGAACGACTGCGTGGCTCGGGTGATGGCGGACTCGACGAGCCCGGCGATCTCGGTCAGTCGCTCCTGGACGTCCTGGAGTTCCTGCTGGAAGACTTCGCGCATGGGGGAGTACCTCTCTCTGCGTACCGGTCGAGTGTCGTCACGTCAGGTGAACGAACGGTGACGTGCGGTTGAACGCTTCGCGATCCGGCCTTCCGCAGACGGTGAACGGTACCGGAACCCCGCATGACCATCCCTACACTGACGGCATGGACAACGCGTGGCTCGTGCCACTGTCGATGCTCCTCGGCGGGGTGTTCGGAGCAGGCGTCGTGGTGCTGATCATCACCGCCGAGCGCACGGCTCGTGCTGCCGACGTGGCGGAACGCACCCTGCCCGACGGCGTCGCCGCGGTCATCGCCACGATGCACAACCCGGCCGTGGTGGTCGACCCCTCGAACACGGTCGTCGCTGCCTCGCCACAGGCGCTGACGGTCGGGCTGGTGGTGCGGCGGAAGCTCGTGCACCGCGAGCTCGTCGACCTCGTCGACCGCGTGCGCAAGAGCGGGGAGATGGGCGCCGAGGACCTCGAGCTGCCCCGTGGCCGGGGCAGCGACCAGATCGGCTACCTGAGCTTCCGCGCCGCGCAGCTCGGCAACCGGTACGTGCTCGTCACGGCCGACGACCTGACCGAGACCCGGCGCATCGACGAGGTCCGGCGGGACTTCGTCGCGAACATCTCGCACGAGCTGAAGACCCCGATCGGCGCGATCGGCCTGCTCTCCGAGACCCTCGTCGCCGCCGCGGACGAACCCCAGCACGTGCGGAAGTTCGCCGCGCAGCTCGTCACCGAGTCGGAGCGGCTGGCCGCCCTGACGAAGGACATCATCGAACTCTCGCGGCTGCAGTCCGTCGACACGCTGGAGAACAGCGAGGAGACGTCGATCGACCGAATCGTGCAGGCCGCCGTCGACGCGAACGAGATCGTCGCCCGCGCCCGGGACATCGAACTCGTGCGGGCGAAGAAGTCGAAGCTGCGGGTGATGGGCGACCCCGCCCTGCTGCAGATCGCCGTGTCGAACCTCATCGCCAACGCGGTCAAGTACTCCCCGGACCACACCCGCGTCGGCGTGGGCGTCCGGTCCGCGAAGGGCTTCGTCGAGATCGCGGTGACCGACCAGGGCGTCGGCATCCCCGAGGCCGACCTCGACCGGGTGTTCGAGCGGTTCTACCGCGTCGACCCCGCCCGGTCGCGTGCCACGGGCGGCACCGGCCTCGGCCTCGCCATCGTGAAGCACGTCGTCGGCAACCACGGCGGGGACGTGCGCGTCTGGTCGCAGCCCGGCAAGGGCTCGACCTTCACCATCCGCCTGCCCGAGGCGGACCCAGAACTGACCACAGCACTCGAAGAGCAACTGGAAGAGCAGCCATCGTGACCAAGATCCTCATCGTCGACGACGAGCCGGCCCTGAGCGAGCCCCTGGAGTTCCTGCTGCAGCGCGAGGGGTACGACACCTCCGTCGCTGCGGACGGCGTGACCGCGCTGTCGAAGTTCGACGCGGAGAACCCCGACCTGGTGCTGCTCGACCTGATGCTGCCGGGACTCTCCGGCACCGAGGTCTGCCGACAGATCCGGACCCGCTCGAACATCCCGATCATCATGCTCACCGCGAAGGACTCCGAGGTGGACATCGTCGTCGGGCTGGAGCTCGGCGCGGACGACTACGTGACGAAGCCGTACTCGACCCGCGAGCTCCTCGCCCGCATCCGTGCGGTCCTGCGTCGCCGGACCGAGGACGACCCCGCGGACAGCGGGATCCTGCAGGTCGGTGGCATCCGGATGGACGTCGAGCGGCACACCGTGGCGGTGGACGGCTCGGAGACGCCGATGCCGCTCAAGGAGTTCGAGCTCCTCGAGCTGCTGCTCCGCAACGCCGGGCGCGTGCTCACCCGGGGGCAGCTCATCGACCGGGTGTGGGGCTCCGACTACTTCGGCGACACGAAGACCCTGGACGTGCACATCAAGCGCATCCGCTCGAAGATCGAGCGCGTGCCGAGCGCGCCGGAGATCCTGGTGACCGTCCGCGGGCTCGGCTACCGCATCGAGGGCTGACGCGCGGTCGGCTGACGCACAGGAGGCGCGGTGCCGGTCCCTGGGACCGGCGCCGCGCCTCCTGTGCGAGCGTCCGTGCGGTGTGCTTAGTTTCCGGCGTCCTGCGTCGCGTCGTCCGTCGGCGTGGCCGCGGGCGTCTCGACCGGGAGGGTGATCTCGCTGGTGGGCTCCGGCGAGGAGGTCGGCGCGAGCGTCGCGTACTCCTCCTGCTGGCTGGTCAGCACCGGGACGCTCGCCGAGACGCCCTCGGCGCCCGAGTACGAGAAGTAGACCTTGACCAGCGAGCCGGGCTTGGTGTCGGCGTCGTCGAAGACGACCTCGCGCGAGTCGCCGGCGGCCGTGCCCTGCGTGGTGCCGTCGCCCTCTTCTGTCGAGGCGGTGGCCTGCTCGGAGGGCTCCGCGGCGCCGCCGAGGTCGATGTGCGTGTTCGCCGGGACCGTGACGGTCTGGGTGTCCCCGCCGACCTCGATCGAGAGGGTGATGTCGTCCCGCTCGGCGTTGTTCACGATCGTGCCCACGAACCGGGCGCCGTCGGCGTCGTCCGCGATGAGGAGCGCGTTGCGGATGTCCACCTTGCCGGTCGACACGTTCACGCCGTCGGTGATCTGCTTGATCTCCGTCGTCTGTGCGGGCGACATGAACTCGCAGCCGGTGGCGCCGAGCGCGATGGTTGCCGCAACGGCGACGGACACGAGTACCCGAGCTCGCAAGAGATTCCTCCGGAAGATCACGATTGTGGACCGGACGGTCCGGCACCATCCTACCGATCAGCGGGGGTGCCAGTTGTTAGGCGCCCCTTACCCGAACAACGCTTGTGGTAAACTGGGTGTCTCGGAACGGAGCCTGATACATGCAATTCGAGGTCGGCGAGACCGTCGTCTACCCCCATCACGGGGCGGCAACCATCTCTGAAGTCAAGACGCGCGTCATCAAGGGTGAGGAAAAGGTCTACCTGAAGCTGCGGGTCACCCAGGGTGACCTCACGATCGAGGTCCCGGCGGACAACGTCGACCTGGTCGGAGTCCGTGACGTGATCGGCAAGGAAGGCCTCGACAAGGTGTTCGAGGTCCTGCGTGCCCCCTTCACCGAAGAGCCCACGAACTGGTCGCGTCGCTACAAGGCGAACCTCGAGAAGCTCGCTTCCGGTGACGTCATCAAGGTGTCCGAGGTCGTCCGCGACCTCTGGCGCCGCGACCAGGACCGCGGCCTGTCCGCGGGGGAGAAGCGGATGCTCGCCAAGGCGCGGCAGATCCTGATCTCCGAGCTGGCGCTGGCCGAGAAGACCGACGAGGACAAGGCATCGACCGTCCTCGACGAGGTCCTCGCCTCCTGAGCGCACCGAACCACTGAACACGTCCTCGACCGTTCTGTTCCCCCACGGGGTGGACAGGGCGGTCGTCGTCGTTGCGGCCGGTTCCGGCACGCGGCTCGGCATCGGGACGGCCAAGGCGTTCGTCCCGGTGGCCGGCACGCTGATGCTCGCGCGGGCGCTCGAGCCCCTGTTCGCCCTGCCGTCGCCGACGCTCGTCGTGGTGGTCGCGCCGGCGGCGCTCCTCGACGACTGCCGACAGGTGGTCGCGTCCGTCGCCGGGGCTGCGGTCGCGTACACGGCCGTCGTCCCCGGAGGCGCGGATCGCCATGCCTCGGTCGAGGCCGGCCTGGCCGTGCTGCCGGACTCCGTCACCGCGGTGCTGGTGCACGACGCGGCGCGCTGTCTGACGCCACCAGCCCAGTTCGAGCGGGTGTTCGACGCCGTCGCCGGTTCGCTGCACGACGGTGCGGGTGCCGGGTTCGTCCCCGCACTGCCCGTCACGGACACGATCAAGCGCGTCGACGGGGACGCCGTCGTCGAGACCGTCGACCGCGCGGCACTCGTCGGGGTGCAGACGCCGCAGGGCTTCCCGCTCGCCGCGCTCCGGCAGGCGTACGCGGTGTCGCAGCAGGCCGAGACCGACGACGCCGGGGTGTTCCAGGCAGCGGGCGGCACCGTGCGGTTCGTCCCCGGCGACGCCGACGCCTTCAAGATCACCACCCCGTGGGACCTCGGTCGTGCCGAGTCGATCGTGCGTGCCCGCGCCGCCACCCCTGTGGACACCCGGGTCGGCCTCGGGGTGGACGTGCACGCGTTCGACGCGGCGTCCCCGTGCCGGGTCGGGCTGCTCGACTTCCCCGGTGAAGCGGGGCTCTCCGGCCACAGCGACGGCGACGCGGTCGCGCACGCGGTCTGCGACGCCCTGCTCTCGGCGGGCGGGCTCGGCGACATCGGCGGGACGTTCGGCACGTCGGACCCCGCCTACGCCGGGGCGGCGGGTGACGTCTTCGTCCGGGGTGCGGTCGCGATGCTGGCCGCCGCCGGTCTGGCGCCCGTGTCCGTCACCGTGCAGGTCATCGGGAACCGCCCGCGCATCGGCGCACGTCGGACCGAGATGCAGGACGCCCTCGGTGCCGTCGTCGGGGCCCCGGTCGCGGTCTCCGGCACGACGACGGACGGTCTCGGGTTCACCGGCCGCGGCGAGGGGCTCGCCGCGATCGCGACAGCCGTCGTCCGACCGGTCTGACGTCCTAGGCTGGACGCGTGACCGTTCGCCTCTACGACTCCCGCGCCGCTGCCGTCGTCGACCTCGTCCCGCTGGTCGACGGACAGGTGAGCATGTACGTGTGCGGTCCGACCGTGCAGTCGTCGCCGCACATCGGGCACCTCCGCTCCGCGCTCGTCTACGACATCTGGCGCCGCTGGCTCACCCACCGCGGCCTCCGGGTCACGCTCGTGCGGAACGTCACGGACATCGACGACAAGGTCCTCGACCTCGCGCACGGCACCGACGAGGCCTGGTTCGCCCGGGCGTACCGCGTCGAGCTCGAGTTCACGGCCGCGTACAACGCCCTCGGCATCCTGCCCCCGACGTACGAGCCCCGTGCCACCGCGAGCGTGCCGCAGATGCACGACATCATCACCACGCTCATCGACCGCGGGCACGCCTACGCTGCGGCGGACGGCTCCGGCGACGTCTACTTCGACACCGGCAGCTGGGCGTCCTACGGGGCGCTCACCCGGCAGCGGCGCGAGGACATGGTCGAGGCCACCGACGCCGATCCCCGCGGCAAGCGCGACCCCCGCGACTTCGCGCTCTGGAAGGGCGCCAAGGCCGGGGAGCCGTCGACGGCGAACTGGGACTCGCCCTGGGGTCCCGGCCGCCCGGGCTGGCACATCGAGTGCTCGGCGATGTCCCGGCGTTACCTCGGCCCGGCGTTCGACATCCACGGCGGCGGGCTCGACCTGCGCTTCCCGCACCACGAGAACGAACTCGCGCAGTCCACGGCGGCCGGGGACCCGTTCGCCTCCTACTGGCTGCACAACGGCCTCGTCTCCGTCGACGGGCAGAAGATGTCGAAGTCGCTCGGCAACTCGATCTTCGCCGCGGACTTCCTCGGGTCCGCGCGCCCCGTGGTCGTCCGGTACTTCCTCGGCGCCGCGCACTACCGCTCGTCGATCGACCACCACGACGGCTCCCTGGCCGAGGCCGAGGCGGCGCTCGACCGGATCGAGGGCTTCCTGACCCGGGCCGCGCCGCGGCTCGAGGGCGTCCGGCTGGCCGATGCCCCGGGGGTGCCCGAGGCCTTCGCCGCGGCGATGGACGACGACCTCTCGGTGCCCCAGGCCCTCGCCGTGCTGCACGAGACCGTCCGCTCCGGGAACGCCGCCCTCGACGCGGACGATGCGGAAGCGCTCGGAACCGCGTACCATCAGGTGGCTGCGATGGTGGAAGTGCTCGGCATCGATCCGCGAGCCGCCCACTGGTCGGGTGGTGGCCACGACGCATCGGCCGCACCGCTCGCAGCACTCGTCGAACGCCTCGTGCAGGAACGCGCCGACGCCAGGGCCGCACGCGACTTCGCCACGGCCGACCGCGTGCGCGACGACCTCGCATCCGCGGGCATCACGATCGAGGACACCGCAGCAGGTACACGCTGGAGCATCGCCTGACAACGGCAGTGCCGGACAGGAGAGAGCAATGAAGAACGTCTCGGGCAGCAAGAAGGGACGGCCGGGCGCCGTCCGGACCGGTCGCAAGGGCAACAAGCAGGTCGGCTCCGGCGGCCAGGGCGCGCAGGCGCTCGAGGGCCGCAAGCCCACGCCGAAGGCCGAGGACCGTCCGTACCACCCCGCCGGCAAGCGCAAGGCGGCGAAGGAGCGCTTCGAGGCCGCTCGCGGGCGCCACGGTGCGTCGAGCTCACCGCAGCAGCGCACCGGTCGTCCGCCGCAGCGGAAGACCGACGACTCCGAGCTGGTCACCGGCCGCAACTCGGTGCTCGAGGCCCTGCGCACGAAGACCCCCTCGACGACGCTGTACATCGCCTCCCGCATCGAGGTCGACGACCGCGTCAAGGAGATCCTCGCGCTCGCCAACCACCGCGGCGTCCCGATCATGGAGATCATGCGTCCGGAGCTCGACCGCATCACGGGGCACGACAGCGTGCACCAGGGCGTCGCGCTCAAGGTCCCGGCGTACGAGTACGCCGTGGCCGAGGACGTCGTCGAGCGAGCGTTCGCCAAGGACGAGGTCCCGCTGCTCGTCGCCCTCGACGGCATCACCGACCCGCGCAACCTCGGTGCGATCATCCGGTCCACGGCGGCCTTCGGCGGCCACGGTGTCGTCGTCCCGCAGCGGCGTTCGGTCGGTGTGACCGCGTCCGCGTGGAAGACCTCGGCCGGTGCGGCCGCCCGGACCCCCGTCGCGATGGCCCCGAACCTCACGCAGACCCTCAAGTCGCTCAAGTCGATGGGCCTGTTCGTCCTCGGCCTCGACGGTGACGGCGACGTGGAGCTCGACGGCCTCGAGCTCGCCGACCGTCCGATCGTGATCGTCGTCGGTTCCGAGGGCAAGGGCCTCTCGCGCCTCGTCACCGATACCTGCGACGCGATCGTCTCGATCCCGATCTCGAGCGCGACGGAGTCCCTCAACGCGGGCATCGCCGCGAGCGTCACCCTGTGGGAGGTCGCCCGGCGCCGTCGCGCCGAGTAGTCGCGCACTTCGTGAGCAGGAATGGTCGCCTCCCGGTTCGGGAGGCGACCATTTCTGCTCACCAAGTGAGGCGCGCGGGCGCGCGAGGCGCGGGCGCGTGGGCGTGCCCGGGGCGACCCCGCGCCCGTCAGACCCCGGCGCGCCAGTCCTCGACGTCGTCGGGCGACGCCGGCACCGCGTCGTCGACGACCGGGATCGGCAGCGTCATCGACGACGTCGGCGGGTTGATCAGCAGCCGCTCGTCGCGACGGTGCCGGAGCACGTCGTTGATGTACGCGGTCGTCGCCTCGGGGAGCGACACCGAACGCTCCTCTTCCTGCGACATGAACCAGCGGTGCTCGAGCAGCTCGTGGAAGACCTCGGCCGGCTCGAGCCGCCCGCGCAGGTCCCGCGGGATCGACCGGATCACCGGCTCGAACACCCGCGAGACCCACTCGTGCGCCACCATCTCCTCGTCGAGCAGGTCGCGGCCGTTGCGCGCCCGGTACGAGTCGAGGTCGTTGAGGAGCCGCCGCGCCTGGTTCTCGCCGGCGTCGATCCCGGTGAGGCGCAGGAGCCGTCGCTGGTGGTGTCCGGCGTCGACGACCTTCGGCTGGATGCGCACCTGCGACCCGCCCTCGGTCGTGTGGATCGAGAGCTCCTCGATGTCGAAGCCGAGCGCGTTGAGCCGTTCGACGCGGTCGTTGATGCGCCAGCGTTCCTTGACGTCGAACTGCTCGGTACCGGTGAGTTCCTTCCAGAGCGTCCGGTACTGCGCGACGATCCGGTTCGAGACGTCCACGGCGTCGGCGTTCTCGTCGAGTCGACCGCCGGCCTCGAGGTCGAGGAGCTCGCCGGCGATGTTCACGCGCGCGACCTCGAGGTCGTTCTCCCGCTGCCCGTTCGACAGGCCGCCGGGGTAGAGCTTGCCGGTCTCGGCGTCCACCAGGTACGCCGCGAAGGCACCGGCGTCACGTCGGAACAGCGTGTTCGAGAGCGAGACGTCGCCCCAGTAGAAGCCGATGACGTGCAGTCGCACGAGCAGGAGCGCGAGGGCGTCGACCAGGCGGGTGGCCGTCTCGGGCCGCAGCGTCTGCGAGTACAGGGCGCGGTACGGCAGCGAGAAGCGCAGGTGCCGGGTGACGAGCACGGGGTGCAGGGCTTCGCCGTCGGCGCTCACCCGGTTCGTGATCACGGCGACGGGGTCGACGCACGGCACGTCCATGCGCTGCAGGGTGCGGAGCATCTCGTACTCCGAGCGGGCGACCTCTTCGCCGGTCTCCTTCACGGCGACGACGTACCCGCCGAGCTGCACGAATCGCACGAGGTGCCGCGAGATGCCCTTCGGGAGCGCGACGATCGTCTCGTCCGGCCAGTCCGCCAGTGGGAGGTCCCACGGCAGGTCGAGGAGTCCGGGATCGACGGTGGCGGCGGTGATGGACATCGAGTCGGGCACGGTTGGTTCCTCTGGTACGTGTGCGACGGACGGGAGGCGCGGTGCCAGCTGGCACCGCGCCTCCTGTGGGGACCTTCCAGCGTTACGCGCTGACGACGGCCTTGTCGTCGAGCCGCTCGCCCGACTCGGTGTCGAAGGCGTGCACGTGGCCCTGCTTCGGCGTGACGACGATCGTGTCACCGATCGACGGGTGCGAACGCCCGTCGACGCGGGCGACGATGTCGACGCGCGAACCCTTGACGTCGGCGTGACCGTACAGGTAGCCGTCGGCGCCGAGCTCCTCGACCACGTCGACCGTGACCGGCAGGCCCTCGCCCGACTGCGCCACGATGACGTCCTCGGGGCGGATGCCGACCGTGATGTTCCCGGAACGCGCGTTGGAGAGCGTGTCGCGGTCGATGGGGTGGTTGAGCGAACCGAACTTGATGCCGCCCTCGACCACGTCGGCCGGGAGGAGGTTCATCGCCGGCGAGCCGATGAAGCCCGCGACGAAGACGTTGTTCGGCTTCTCGTAGAGGTCGCGCGGCGAGCCGACCTGCTGCAGGATGCCGTCCTTGAGCACCGCGATGCGGTCACCCATGGTGAGCGCCTCGGTCTGGTCGTGCGTGACGTAGACCGTGGTGACGCCGAGACGACGCTGCAGCGAGGCGATCTGGGTGCGGGTCTGGACGCGGAGCTTGGCGTCGAGGTTCGACAGCGGCTCGTCCATGAGGAACACCTGCGGCTGACGGACGATCGCGCGGCCCATCGCGACGCGCTGACGCTGACCACCGGAGAGCGCCTTCGGCTTGCGGCCGAGGTACTGCTCGAGGTCGAGGAGCTTCGCGGCTTCCTGCACACGGGTGGCGCGCTCGTCCTTGCCGACGCCGGCGATCTTGAGCGCGAAGCCCATGTTCTCGGCGACGGTCATGTGCGGGTACAGCGCGTAGTTCTGGAACACCATCGCGATGTCGCGGTCCTTCGGCGGGACGTCCGTGACGTCGCGGTCGCCGATGCGGATCGAGCCGGAGTTGACCTCTTCGAGGCCGGCCAGCATGCGCAGGGACGTGGACTTGCCACAGCCCGAGGGGCCGACGAGGACGAGGAACTCGCCGTCGGCGACGTCCAGGTCGAGGGAGTCGACCGCGGGACGGTTGCCTCCGGGGTAGAGACGGGTTGCCTTGTCATAGGTGACGGACGCCATGAGCGTTCGGTCCTTCCTTCACCGGCAGGTACGTGCCGGACGATCCGAGTGAAGCGGTTGCCCGTGGGGGCCCCGGATGGTCGCCGTCGACCATCGAGGTTCATACAACACGATCTGCCCCGGGAGCGCCAGTGCTCACACCGGGTTGGGTGGTTCCCATCGGGTCCCGGTACGATCGGCGGGTCCGTCCGGCCTGCCGGGGGAAGCCGTACGGACGACGACCAACGTGAGGACACTCGACGCATGACCAACCGCCCCGAGGGTGACGCCCGCGCCGCGCGGAACGAACGACGCGAAGCCGCACGACAGCGCGCCCAGCGTGCCCGCACCCAGCAGAAGCGCCGCCAGCGCGGACTCCGACTCGGCCTGCAGATCGGCATCGGCGTCGTCCTGCTCGCCGCAGCGACCGTCGTGACACTCGTCCTCGTCGACTCCGTGCAGCCCGCGGGCCCCGGCCCGGCGAACACCTCGCAGGGCGGCATCACGATCGGGCAGGACCTCAAGGCGGTCACGGCGTCCTCGCAGTCGCCCTCGCCGACCTCGACGGACGCCGCCGGTTCGGTGCGCATCACGATGTACGTCGACTACCTCTGCCCGATCTGCGGCCAGTTCGAGGACGCGAACGGCGAGTACATCCAGAACCTCGTCGACTCCGGTGCGGCGACGGTGGACATCCACCCGATCGCGATCCTCTCGAACCGGTCGCAGGGCACGAAGTACTCGCTCCGTGCCGCGAACGCCGCCGCATGCGTCGCGGACAGCTCGCCGGACCAGTTCTTCGCCGTCAACCAGGCGCTGTTCGCGAAGCAGCCGGAGGAGGGCACCGCCGGGTTGACCGATGCGCAGCTGACCAAGGTCGTCACGGGCGTGGACGGGCTGCAGAAGCGGTCGACGATCACGAAGTGCATCGAGGACCAGACCTACAGCAAGTGGATCGACGAGCGGACCACCGCGGTGACCGGCGGCGACATCCCCGGGTCGACGCTCGAGGAGTTCCCCGGAACGCCCCTCGTGCTCGTGAACGGGCAGCGCTACGAGCTCACCTCGCCGATCACGAACGACGACTTCCGGACCTTCGTGGTGACGGCTGCCGGTGCGAGCGACGCCACCCCGACGCCGATGCCCACGCCGAGTGCCACCCCGACCCGGTCCGCGACGCCGAGCGCCTCGCCGTCGAACTGACCCGGGCTGCTGACCCGGACTACAGGGACGAACCCGGCACGCTGAACGTGTCGCACGCCGTCGCGCCGCGCTGGTAGCCCCGCAGGAACCAGTTCTGGCGCTGCTCGCTCGACCCGTGGGTGAACGAGTCCGGGTCGACCCGACCGCTCGAGCGCTCCTGGATGCTGTCGTCGCCGACGGCGCTCGCGGCGGACAGTGCGTCCTCGATCTCGGCACGCGTGATCGGCTCGAAGAAGGTCTCGCCGTTCGCGTCCTTCGTGGTCGCGGCGTCGCCGACCCAGGCGCCCGCGTAGCAGTCCGCCTGCAGCTCGACGCGGACGCTGCCGGACGACGCACCGGTCCCGGAGCGGTCGGTGTTCGCGAAGGCACCCTGGAGCTGCTGGATGTGGTGGCCCCACTCGTGCGCGACGACGTACATCTGCGCGAGCGGCCCTCCGGAGGATCCGTACTTCGACTGCAGGTCGTCGTAGAACGCGGTGTCGAGGTAGATCGCCCGGTCCGGCGGGCAGTAGAACGGGCCGGTCGACGCCGACGCCTGGCCGCACGAGGTGCTCGTCGAGCCGTCGAACAGGATGAACCCCGGGGTCGTGTAGGCGATCCCGAGCTTCCCTGACTCGGACGTCCAGTACCCGTCGAGCGACTCCGCGGCGCCCTCCATCCGGCACTCGATCTTGAGGTTCGCGTCACGGCCCGTTCGGCACTCGGCCGCTGCGTCGACGGTCTCACCGCGCTGCTGGATCTCGGTCGTGCCGTTGCCGCCGTCGATGATGCCGGAGAGGTCGACGCCGGTGAACTGTGCGATGAGGAACACGACGATGGCGCCGACGCCCACCGCGCCGCCGCCGATCGCAGCGCCGCGCCCCCGCCGGGTGACCTTCCCGCCCTTGAGCTGCGAGTCGTCGTTGAACGTCATGCCCCGAATGTACGGGTGAGCGGTGCTCGGTGCCCGCATCGGCGGGAGGAGTAGACCGGACGGCATGCCCGTCCTCGACGACTCCCACCCCCTCTTCCTCTTCGCGATGGACCAGCGGTCCTCGCTCCTCGAGCACACCTACGACGAGTCCGGCGGGGAGCCCCTCGACGAGGCCGAGGCCGAGCGCGTGCGCGCCGGCAAGCAGCTCGTCTACCGCGGCGTCCTCACGGCACTCGCGGCCGGTGCGTCCCGCGAGCGCACGGGAGTCCTCGTGGACGAGCGCTACGGCGCCGACGTCGCCCGGCTCGTCAAGGAGGCCGGCCTCCAGCTCGCGATGCCGATCGAGCGGTCGGGCCGGGAGTGGTTCGAGCTCGAGTACGGCGAGGACTGGATGGCGCACGTGGACGCCTTCGACCCGGACTGGGTGAAGGTGCTCGTGCGCGACAACCCCGACTTCGACGCGGACCGCCGCGAGCGGCAGACATCGGAACTCGCCGAGGTCGCGGGCGTGCTGCACGGTGCCGGTCGGCCGTTCCTGGTCGAACTGCTCGTGCCGGCGACCGACGAGCAGCGGGCATCGGTCGAGGACTACGACCGCGACCTCCGACCGGACCTCGTCGTGCAGGTCATCGAGTACCTGCAGGACCACGGGGTCGAGGCGGACGTGTGGAAGCTCGAGGGCCTCGACGAGCGCGCGGACGCGGAACGGGTCGTCCGGGCCGTGCGTCGCGGTGGCCGGGACGCGGTGCAGTGCATCGTCCTCGGCCGGGACGCCCCCGAGGAGCAGCTCGATCACTGGCTGCGCACCGCCGCCGGGGTGGACGGGTTCGTCGGGTTCGCCATCGGTCGCAGCAACTGGGAGGAACCGCTCGAGGACGTCGTCCGCGAACACCTCGACACCGAGGCCGCCGAGGGACTCATCGCGGCGAACTACCGCCACTTCGTCGACACCTGGCTCGAGGCCCGCCCGGGCATCGAGCACGGCGTGGACGCCGGCGCGGTCTGACCCGGGGTCCGAGCCCGGGTCTCAGGTGCGGACCAGCGGCTCCACGCCCGCCAGGTCCGCACCGATCCCGACGTCGACGAGCTCGATCCGCCCGGCGAGGCTCGCGCCCGGTCCGCGGAGCAGCCCGGCCTTCACCCCGCCGAACGTCACCGTGACGTCCGCCTGCAGCACGTGGTCGTCCGCGATCGCCCCGGTGTCGACGTCGATGCCGCTCGGCACGTCGACCGCCACGACGAACGGTGCGCGCTGGTCGCGTGCGAGCTGGCGGATCGCCGCGACGACCTCGCGCGCCGGCGAGCGGAGCGCGGACGCGCCGTGCACGCCGATGCCGAGGATCCCGTCGAGCACCAGGTCCGCCTCGAGCGCCGCGTCGGTCGCGACGGCGGCCAGACGCGCAGCGTCATCCCGGGAGGCCGCTGCGAGGAGGTCCGCGGCCGGACGGACCGACCCGGTGTCGGACGGGCGGTCCAGGAGGCGCGCCCCGGCGTCCAGCGCCGCTGCCAGGCCCGCCCCGTGGACGCGTGCGCCGACGCGCAGCACCGTCACGCGCCTCCCGTCCGCCGCCAGGCGTGCCCCCGCGAACAGCGCGTCACCACCGTTGTCGCCGCTGCCCACCAGCAGCAGGACCGATCCCGGTCCGTCAGCCGGACGCACGGCCGGGTCGTCGAGCAGTCCGCCGACGATCCGCGCCAGCCCGTCCGCCGCACGCTGCATGAGCGGTTCGCCCGCGTCGAGGTGCGGCCGCTCCGCCGCCCGGATCTGATCGCCGCCGTAGCCGTCCATGGCGACCACAGTGCCCCGGTAGCCTGGAGGGGACATGTCACTCGTCCCCGAAGCACCCCGTCCCCGCGTCGTGATGTCCCCGGACGGGCTGAAGATCGCGACCTACGACTTCGGCGACCCCGAGGCGCCGGCGGTCGTCGCCGTGCACGGGTTCGCCTCCGGCGCGCTGCTGAACTGGCACGCCTCGGGGTGGACGCGCGACCTCGTCCGCGCCGGGTACCGCGTCGTCGCGCTCGACCAGCGCGGGCACGGCGCCTCGTCGAAGCCGCACGACCCGTCCGCGTACTCGATGGAGCTCCTCGTCGCGGACGTCGTCAGCGTGATCGACACCTACCTGCTCGACGACGTCGCGTACCTCGGGTACTCGCTCGGCGCCCGCGTCGGGTGGCACACCGCCGAGCAGCTCCCCGACCGGATCACCCGTGCGGTGTTCGGCGGCATCCCCGACGCCGACCCGATGCGGCGCGTGCGGGTCGACCAGGCGAAGGCACACCTCGCCCACGGCACCCCGATCGAGGACCGCGTGACGAACGGCTACCTGACGATGGCCGCCGGCGTCGAGGGGAACGACCTCGGCGCGCTCGTGGCGATGGTCGAGGGGATGCGGGGCAGCATCGAGCCGACGCCGTCGAACGCGCCCGCGCAGCCCGTGCTGATGGCCGCGGGCAGCGAGGACGGCATCAAGGACAGTGCCGTGCGGCTCGCGGCGGCGGCCCCGGACGCCTCGTTCTTCGAGATCCCGGGCCGGAACCACTTCAACGCGCCGACGTCGCGCGACTTCCGCCAGGCCGCGATCGCCTTCCTGACCGAGACCGCCGTGTCCGACCAGCGCTGACGGGTACTGCCAGGTCCTCGTTGTCCCCGGTGGTCGCGCGTACCGTCCCGGCCATGGACTACAGACTCCTCGGCAACAGCGGGACATCGGTGTCGACGCTGACCCTCGGCACCATGACCTTCGGCAGCGAAGCCGACGAACCCACCTCGCACACCATCATCGACACGTTCGTCGCCGCCGGCGGCACGCTCATCGACACGGCGGACGTCTACTCCGGCAACGAGTCCGAGCGCATCATCGGCCGCTGGCTCGCCGCGCACCCGACCGAGGCGCAGCAGGTCGTCCTCGCCACCAAGGGACGCTTCCCGCAGGGCGACGGGCCGAACGACCTCGGGCTGTCCCGTCGGCACCTCCGGGCCGCCCTCGACGCCTCGCTCGAGCGGCTCGGCGTCGAGCACATCGACCTGTACCAGATGCACGCGTGGGACGCCCTCACCCCGATCGAGGAGACCCTGCGCTTCCTCGACGACGCCGTGTCCGCGGGCAAGATCGGCTCCTACGGGTTCTCGAACTACCTCGGGTACCAGATCACGAAGGCCGTGTACGAGGCGAAGGGCCACGGGTGGGCCCCGCCCGTGACGCTGCAGCCGCAGTACAACCTGCTCGTCCGCGACATCGAGCACGAGATCGTCCCCGCCTGCCTCGACGCCGGCATCGGCCTGCTGCCCTGGTCGCCCCTCGCCGGCGGCTGGCTCTCCGGCAAGTACCAGCGCGACGAGGCCCCCAGCGGCGCGACCCGGCTCGGTGAGAACCCGGCGCGCGGGATGGAGGCGTGGGAGGCGCGGAACGGCGACGAGCGCACCTGGGCCGTCCTCGACGCGGTGTCGGACATCGCCGACGCGCACGGTGCCTCGCGGTCGCAGGTCTCCCTGGCGTGGCTCCTCGCCCGACCGGCCGTGACGAGCGTCATCCTCGGTGCCCGAACGGTCTCGCAGCTCGAGGACAACCTCGGTGCCACCGACCTCGTCCTCGACGACGCCGAGCTCGCACGGCTCACCGAGGTCAGCGCGCCGCGCATCGACGACTACCCCTACGGCACGGCGGGCGTCGCGCAGCGCGAGCGGAAGATCACCGGGGGTCGCTGAGCGTTCGCTGTCCGACGGGTGCGGCTTTCCGCGAGCTTGACCAGGGATGTGGACACCGTGTTCGGTGCGGTGTCACCATCGCTGCACGACCGGCTGGTTACCGCGTCGAGCGCTCGGAACGCCCCCTGATCCGTGTTCCACGCGCCGAAGGCCCCGGGTGTTCCCACCCGGGGCCTTCGCATGTGGGAGCCGTGGTCGTCCGGAGCGCGAACGGGTGACGACGGAGGCTGCCCGCGACGTCAGGCGACCACCGGCCTCGCCCCCTGGACCCGGTCCGTCCGCCGCGGCGTCCGACCCGTCGTCCACGGAGCGAGCGGGGTTCGGTCGAGCAGGAGTGCGAGGGTCCACGGCAGGACCGTGGCGGCCACGAACACGAGCGGTGCCGGCAGGAGCGGCTCCGTGACCCAGATGACCGCTGCGTGGAGGAGCACCACGGTGATCCCGACCGACGCGAGCCGCGACACGACCGCGGCCGCATGCCCCCGGACGACCCGGTCGAGTGCCAGCCCGACCAGCACGAACCCACTGCACAGGACGACCGCCGTCACGGTACTGAGCAGGGGAGTGCCGAAGTCGGCCTGCTTGAGGTCGAGCGGCCGACTGCCCAGCGCCACCGCGGTCCCGCCCGCGACGAGGCACGTCACCCCGAGGAGTGCCGGGCGCCCGATCCGCGGGAGCCACCGGCGCGCGACCGATCCGGCGAGGACGAACACCAGGGCGGCGATCGCGGTACCGGCGCTCGCCGGTGGCAGTCGGAGCACACCCGGCGCGACGGTCGCCACCCCGACGGCGGCGATCACGACGGTCCACGGCACCCAGGCGGGGAAACGTTCGAGGACCCGCAGCGCGACCGCCGCGACGGCGAGGGCGGTGACGAACCAGAACGCCGAGTACGGCCGGCCGATGTACTGCCCACCGAGGAACGGGCGGACGAGGTCCAGCGGGCCGGCGGCGGCACCCGAGGTGATCGTCGCCGGGAACCAGGCGAGCCCGATGACCACGAACCAGGCCAGGTACGGGCGGATCAGGGAGCGCCACCGGCCCCGGACCTCCGCCCCGAGCGGTCGACCGGCGGTCCAGAACCAGCCGGTGAGGAAGAAGAACAGCGGCACGTGCCACGGGTAGAAGGCGGCGACGGCGAGATCGGTCGTCCACACGTGTCCGGCGACGACGGCGACGACGCCGAACACCCGGACGAGGTCGATACCCGGTGAGCGCACTGATCCTGCCATGCACAACATGGTATATCAGTTGCTCGGTCACCGGAAGAGGGCCGGCAGCGGGACTCGAACCCGCAACCCCCGTATTACAAGTACGGTGCGCTACCAATTGCGCCATGCCGGCTGACGCGCCCATCCTAGCGGCGGACGCGCCGGGGCCTCACTCGCTCTTCTCGGAGAAGTTCAGCGAGATCGAGTTCATGCAGTAGCGGTCACCCGTCGGCGTGCCGAACCCGTCGGGGAACACGTGGCCGAGGTGCGAGCCGCAGTTCGCGCAGCGGACCTCGGTGCGTGCCATGCCGAGGGAGTTGTCCTCGAGCAGCTGCACCGCGTCGGGGTCGACCGACTCGTAGAACGACGGCCAGCCGCAGCCGGAGTCGAACTTCGTGCCGCTCTTGAACAGCTCCGCGCCGCACGCCGCACAGGTGTAGACACCGGCGCGCTCCTCGTCGAGGAGGTCACCCGTCCACGGGCGCTCCGTACCGGCCTGCCGGAGGACGGCGTACTGGTCCGGGGAGAGCTCCTCGCGCCACTGGGCGTCGGACTTGTCGACGTTGTATGCCATTGTTTCCTCCTGCTCCTGTCGCCGTTGCTGGACGACCACTTCGGTAAACTCGCGACGATGTCCGAACATTCCGTGCACCACGCCCGTTGGGACCGTCTGACGACGGACGAACTGTACGGCATCGTGGTGCTCCGGAACCGCGTGTTCGCACTGGAACAACGCGTCACGGCCGAGGACTTCGACGGCCGTGACCGTGAAGCGGACACCGAGCACTGGTGGTTCGGCACCGACGACCGAGCGGTTGGGTACCTGCGGCTCATCCGACCCGCACCGGACGAGGTCCACCCGGACGGTTCGGCTGCACCCGCCTGGGTGATCGGCCGGGTCGCCACCGACCCCGGACACCGCGGGAGCGGGATCGCCGGTCGCCTCGTGGCCGCGGTGCTGGGTGCGCACGGGCACGAGCCGTTCGTCCTGCACGCCCAGGAGTACGTCGCCGGACTCTACGAGCGCCACGGCTTCGTCCGCTTCGGAGCGCCCTACGACGAGGCCGGCATCCGCCACGTCGGCATGCACCGTCCCGGTCGCTGATGGACACGCGGGAGCGGTACGCCGCCTACGCGGAGCGCATCGCGGGCGTCTCACCGTCCTACGCTGCGTGGGCGCGGTCGGTGGACGATGGCACGGTGTCCGTGCTCGACACGGTCCCGGAGTCGAAGCGGCAGCCGGAGCTCCTCTTCGCGGTCGCCCGTCGCCTGGGCGCCGATCCTGCGGACCCCGGTTCGCTGCGCGCGCTCGTCCAGGAGGCGCGACCCGCCCTGGTCGCCGCCCTCGCCTCCGCCACGGTGCAGGCCAACGACCCCAGACGCCTCGCCCCGGTGGTCCCGCTGTTCGCGGCGCTCGCCGCGCGGGTCGGGCGGCCGCTCGGTCTCGTCGACGCGGGGGCGGCGGCGGGGCTCTGCTCGATCCCGGACCGGGTGACGCTCGACTACGTCGTCGGGGCGGGGTCCGAGGTCGTCCGGATGCACACGGCCTCCGTCGAGCCCGGCCTGCACCTCGTCGCGGCGGCCAGCGGCGCGGTGCCGGCACCGGCAGCGTGCCCGATCGACGTCCGGGCGCGGGTGGCTCTCGACCCGAACCCGATCGACCTCGCCGGGCCCGGGGCGTTCGACCGGCTCGTCGAGGCCGTCCCGCCCGAGGCGACGGATCGCACCGCCCTGATGCGCGAGGCTGCGCGTGCGACGCTCGCCGCGCCTCCCGTCCGCATCCGGGGCACCCTGCCGGGCGACCTCGACCGCGCACTGGAGGCCCTGCCGGACGACGTCGTGCCGGTCGTCCTGACCACCGGGACCCTCGTGTACGTCCCCGGCGCGGACCGCCAGCGGTTCGTCGACCGGGTGCGCGAGCGGGGCGTGCACTGGATCGCGCTGGAACGCACGGGGATCCTCAGCGGAGTCGCCGCGACCCTGCCGGACGACGTCGACCCTGCGGATCCGGACGCGTTCGCGACCGCGTCGCTCGACGGTGTGGCCCTGGCCGTCTCGGACCCGTTCGGGGTCCGCGTCCGGTGGGTGGCCGATCCGAACCTGTGACCGGTCTTCGCGACAGTCCAGCGGCGTGCCAGGGTGCGGATGACCTCCACCCCTACGATGTGCGAGACCCGTTCCCCCACCGTGATCGGAACCGCAGTGACCGCCACACCCGTCGAGCTCGACGAGCTCGCCAAGCACGTGCTCGCGTTCGAGCACGACCGGGCACGGCACGACCGCACGAAGGAAGCGGAGATCCGGGTCGAGTTCGACATGTCGCCCGCTCGGTACTACCAGGTGCTGAACCGTGTGATCGACTCGCCCGCGGCGCTCGCGTACGACCCGCAGCTGGTCTCCCGGCTGCAGCGGCTCCGGTACGCGCGCACCAGTGCCCGGGCAGCGCGCAGCTTCGTCGCGCCCGGTGCAGCTCCCGAAGGACGTGAAGAGGAACGATGACGACGAGATACCCCCGAGACCGGTTCGACGACGTCGCCGACGGCCCCCGGGTCGGGGCGCACCGCGGTGCGCAGCGGCGTGGGCGCGGGTGGATCGCGTTCGCGTGGGCCGCGCTCGCCACCGGTGTCATCGTGGGGGTCTGCGTCGTCGCCCTCGCGCTCCTGAACGGCAGCTACTCGTTCACCGGGTCGGCGTCGCCGTCCGGGTCGCCCTCGGCGTCGGCGTCCGCATCGGCGGCGCCGTCGTCGTCCGCCTCATCGTCGGCGTCGCAGGCACCGGCCGCGGGCACCCCGGCCGACCAGGGTGCGACGACGCTCGTCGTGCTGAACGGCACGTCGACGACCGGCCTCGCGGCGAAGGGCAGCGCGGCGCTGACCTCGGCCGGGTGGAAGGTGACGTCGACGGGGGACGCCGGCACGACCGGGGCGACCTCGACGATCGTGTACTACCAGCAGGCCGCCCAGGCCGCCGTCGCGCAGGGCATCGCGAAGTCGCTCGGCACGACCGCGGTGCAGCAGTCGGCGGCGTTCCCGAACGCCGACATCAGCGTCGTGCTCGGCGCGGACTACGCCGGCTGATCGTTCCCGGCGCATTCCTGGTCGCGTTCTCCGGTTGGTGATGCGCGCATTTGTGACGGCCGTGTTTCGAGCACGTTGATTCTTGTCGGAATCGACGTGAAACAACGTCACACCTCTTGCCCTGTCGGCGTTGTTCGGTAAGAGTCTCCCCAAGACGGCGACTACGCCGTCCGCACCAGCACCACCGCAGGGAGCAAGAGATCATGGCCAACGGAACCGTGAAGTGGTTCAACGCCGAGAAGGGCTTCGGCTTCATCACCGTCGATGGAGGGGGCCAGGACGTGTTCGTGCACTACTCGGCAATCGACATGTCGGGGTACAAGGTCCTCGAGGAGGGCCAGGCAGTGACGTTCGACGTCGGCACCGGGTCGAAGGGGCCGCAGGCCGAATCGGTCCGTCCCGCCTGACCCGGCAACCACCTCGCGAACGCGCCGTCCCGTCCGGGGCGGCGCGTTCGTCCGTGTGCGGCGACCGGCGTTCGTCGCTTCGGTCCCTCGTGTCGGTGCGTTCGTCGCTCGTGTCGGTGCGTGTCCTGGGAACTCGACCCGCGCCTCCTGGCGGTGTTGCACTCGACCCCTGCGAGTGCCAGAATCGGCGTTGGCACTCGCTCACGCTGAGTGCCAGCACGACCCCCATGACGACGTCCGGGAGGGACGAGAAACTCACATGGCTAAGATCATTGCTTTCGACGAGGAGGCCCGCCGTGGCCTCGAGCGCGGCCTGAACATCCTGGCTGACGCCGTGAAGGTGACGCTCGGCCCGCGCGGCCGCAACGTCGTCCTCGAGAAGAAGTGGGGCGCCCCCACGATCACGAACGACGGTGTCTCCATCGCCAAGGAGATCGAGCTCGACGACCCGTACGAGAAGATCGGTGCGGAGCTCGTCAAGGAGGTCGCCAAGAAGACCGACGACGTCGCCGGTGACGGTACGACCACCGCGACCGTCCTCGCCCAGGCCCTCGTCCGCGAAGGCCTCCGCAACGTCGCCGCCGGTGCCGACCCCGTGTCGCTCAAGCGCGGCATCGAGAAGGCCGTCGCCGCCGTCTCCGACCAGCTCCTCGCCAACGCGAAGGACATCGAGACCAAGGACCAGATCGCCGCGACCGCGTCGATCTCGGCCGCTGACCCGACCATCGGCGCGCTCATCGCCGAGGCCATCGACAAGGTCGGCAAGGAAGGTGTCGTCACCGTCGAGGAGTCGAACACCTTCGGCACCGAGCTCGAGCTCACCGAGGGCATGCGCTTCGACAAGGGCTACCTGTCGCAGTACTTCGTGACCGACCCCGAGCGTCAGGAAGCCGTCTTCGAAGACGCCTACATCCTGATCGTCAACTCGAAGATCTCGAACATCAAGGACCTCCTGCCGGTCGTCGACAAGGTGATCCAGGCGGGCAAGCAGCTCCTGATCATCGCCGAGGACGTCGACGGCGAGGCCCTGGCCACGCTCGTCGTGAACAAGATCCGCGGCATCTTCAAGTCCGTCGCCGTCAAGGCCCCGGGCTTCGGCGACCGTCGCAAGGCCATGCTGCAGGACATCGCGATCCTCACCGGCGGCCAGGTCATCTCGGAAGAGGTCGGCCTCAAGCTCGAGAACGCGACGCTCGACCTGCTCGGCAAGGCCCGCAAGGTCATCATCACCAAGGACGAGACGACCATCGTCGAGGGTGCCGGCGACGAGGAGCAGATCGCGGGCCGCGTCCGTCAGATCCGCTCCGAGATCGAGGCGACCGACTCCGACTACGACCGCGAGAAGCTCCAGGAGCGCCTCGCGAAGCTCGCCGGTGGCGTGGCCGTCATCAAGGCCGGTGCCGCGACCGAGGTCGAGCTCAAGGAGCGCAAGCACCGCATCGAGGACGCCGTCCGCAACGCGAAGGCCGCTGTCGAAGAGGGCATCGTCGCCGGTGGTGGCGTCGCCCTCATCCAGGCGTCCGTCGTGCTCGACACCCTCGAGCTCGAGGGCGACGAGGCGACCGGTGCGAACATCGTCCGCGTCGCGATCGACGCGCCGCTCAAGCAGATCGCGCTGAACGCCGGTCTCGAGCCGGGTGTCGTCGCCGCCAAGGTCCGCGAGCTCGAGTCGGGTCACGGCCTCAACGCCGCGACCGGTGAGTACGTCGACCTCGTCGCCGCGGGCATCATCGACCCGGCCAAGGTCACGCGCTCGGCGCTGCAGAACGCTGCGTCGATCGCCGGTCTGTTCCTCACGACCGAGGCCGTCGTCGCCGACAAGCCCGAGCGCACCCCTGCTGCTCCGGCCGGCGACCCGACGGGTGGCATGGACTTCTAAGCAGTCCTGACGGAAGGGCC